>JALQWO010000141.1 GCA_023258655.1 Bacteroidia bacterium | reverse complement strand
ATACTGAAAAGTGGATTTCCTTTGCGATTTTATCGTTTGTATTGCTTTTGATCTCTTTTAACCTCGTTGGTGCGCTCACATTGCTTGTGATAGACAAACGGAAGGATTTCGTATTGTTCCGAAACTTGGGCATGGAGCAACATCAAATTTCTTGGGTGATTTTTTGGGAGGGTGTTTGGGTGAGTATATGGGGCACCCTGTTGGGATTGATTATCGGGGTGGGTCTGGTGGTTTTGCAAACAAAGACACAATGGGTGAGTACACAGGGTACTTTTTCAATTCCTTACCCCGTGGAATTAAGAGTGGGTGATTTGTTCTTAATTTTGTTATTAAATAGTGTTTTGGGGGTGCTAAGTGCTTTATTTCCAGCATATCGTGCAGGAAAAATGAGCAGTGATCGCAGTTCCATCACACACTAAATACTGGCGTTTGCATGAAATATTTGATTGTTGGACTTGGAAATATTGGCGATGAATATGTGGGTACCCGACACAATATCGGTTTCGAGGTGGTAGAATCTTTGGGCAAGAAATTGGGTGGTGAATGGCAATCGGTAAAACACGGCAGCCTGTGCGAAGTATCTCATAAAGGGAGAAAAATGTTGCTATTAAAACCCAACACATACATGAACTTGAGCGGCAAAGCAGTGTCTTATTGGATGCAGGTGGAGAAGATCAAATTAGAAAATGTGGTGATAATTACAGACGATTTGGCTTTGCCTTTGGCCAAACTCCGATTGAAAAGTAAAGGTAGCGATGGGGGTCATAATGGATTGAAGAGCATACAAGCAAGCTTAAACACAACGAATTATGCGCGATTGCGTTTTGGGATTGGCAATGAATTTTCTCAAGGCAAACAGGTAGACTTTGTGTTGGGCAGATTTGCAACTGAGGAGCGCGAGGCCATCGACGATGCCATTGCTAGGGCGGTGGAAGGAACGCTTCAGTATTGTACTTTGGGTGCGGGTTTTGCCATGAATTATACCAATACTTAAAATGAAAATACACACCATATTGAGCCCACAGTTGTTTTCTCTGTTTGCGAAAGACATTGCGAACAAGCAGGTGCTGATCATTGATATTTTGCGCGCAACAACGAGTATGGTTGTCATGTTGGAAAACGGGGCAGAGTCAGTAAAACCGGTGGCGGGGGTCGAAGAAGCGATGCGTTTGAAAAACGAAAATCCAGCGTTGTTAATTGCGGGTGAGCGAAATGGGTTTAAAGTGGACGGCTTCGATTTTGGCAATTCTCCCCAAGAGTTTACCGAGGAAAAGGTGCAAGGGAAGTCGTTGGTTATCACAACAACCAATGGCACACAAGCCCTTTCATTGAGTTTGGAGGCTTCACATATCTGGGTGGGAGGTTTTTTGAATATGGATGCTTTGGTGAAGGTGATTGCCAATACACAAAAAGATGTTTATTTGTTTTGTGCCGGCTGGAAGGGCCATGTAAATTTGGAAGACACTTTGTTTGCTGGAGCCGTGGCAGATGCTCTGGTGAAGCTTGGTGGTGTAGTGTCCGATGATGCCACCAGGGCGGCAATGGGTTTGTGGGGTATTGCGCAAGATGATTTACAAGGATTTTTGTCCGAAGCAAGCCATGTTCAGCGATTTCAATCCATGCATGCAGAGTCCGACTTGGATGTTTGTTTGAAATTTAACACCTCAAACAAAGCCGTTGCGTACGAAAATGGGGTGTTGGTGGCCATACCAAGTTGAATTAGTATTTTTGCCATAGAAATCATGGGTAACAAACTGAATAGACCTGTCCGAGTGCTCATCGCTAAGGTGGGTTTGGACGGTCACGACCGAGGTGCAAAGGTCATCGCGACTGCACTTAGGGATGCGGGAATGGAAGTGATCTACACAGGGTTGCGACAAACGCCCGAGATGGTGGTTCAAACAGCCTTGCAAGAAGATGTGGACGCTATTGGTGTAAGTATCTTGTCTGGCGCCCACAACACGGTATTTCCGCGGATTTTGGCGTTGATGAAAGAAAAGGGCATGGATGATGTTTTGTTGACGGGGGGTGGGATTATTCCTGATGGAGATGTTGAATCTTTGAATCAACTAGGGGTAGCACAATTGTTTCCTCCAGGAACCAACACAAGCGATATCGCATCGTATATAGAAAACTGGGTAGAGACCCATCGTGCATAAGACCACAACATGGCATACAATAATATTTTAACCGAATTAGAGGAAAATATCTTGGTGATCTCTATCAACCGGGAAAGCAAATTAAACGCGTTAACCATCGAGACGCTGAAAGAAATCAAAGAGGCTGTGGATGAAGCACAAACAAACGAAGATGTGCATGGAATGATATTGACTGGCGTTGGTGAGAAGGCCTTTGCAGCGGGTGCAGACATTTCGGAGTTTGCCCATTTTAACACGGAGCAAGCAACACGCATGAGCGCTGATGGCCACGATGTGATGAACTCCATTGAGAACGGCAACAAAATCGTGATTGCCGCAGTAAATGGGTTTGCGCTGGGAGGTGGTTGTGAGTTGGCAATGGCTTGTCATTTACGCGTTGCAAGTAGCAATGCCAAATTTGGTCAGCCAGAGGTTAATTTGGGTGTGCCTCCTGGTTATGGTGGAACACAACGATTGGTTCAGTTGATTGGCAAGGGGAAGGCGATGGAGCTGTTGCTAACCGGTGATGCCATTGATGCGCAGACAGCCTTGACTTTGGGGCTGGCAAACCGCGTGGTTGATCAAGCAGAATTGATGACAGAATCCAAGGCTCTGTTGAAAAAAATATGTGGCAAGAGCCCAAGTGCGATAAACAAGGTGATTAAGTGTGTAAATGACTATTTCCGTCCCAATGTGAATGGAATGCAACGCGAAATTTATGAATTTGGCGAAGCCTTCGAAACAGCAGACTTCAAAGAGGGAACAGATGCTTTTTTAAACAAAAGAAAGCCCAACTTTCGGGCGTAAATGATAAATTTGACCTATGCGTAAACTTTGGATGTTGATTTTACCGGTGGCGGCCTTGATGAATGCCTGCGGTTCTGGATCATTTGACACAGATGACATCGAGGAGAACACGGCTACGGCGGAATCTCCGAAGAATGTCCACAAGGGCCCTTGGGGAGATGTGGTATTCAAGGACACGGTGTTCATGTTTGGCGATGTGAAGGATGGAGAAAGTGTGCAACATACGTATTCTTTCAAAAACACAGGAGAGGCACCCATCAGCATAGCCAATGTGGTGGCCCAATGTGGTTGCACCACCCCAGAATATACCCACGAAGTAATAGCACCAGGTGGTTCTGGGAAAGTGACAGCAACATTCAACAGTTCAAACAGGGGAGGCCCAGGCGGGATTTTGAACGAGAAGAGTATTACGGTGACGTTTGAAAATAGCAAAACACCGGAAGTGATTTTAAAGTTTAAAGCCAATGTTATTGCTCCAGAAGGAAGTGTTTCTGAGGAGGAGATGATGGGTGGCGACGGACACGGACATTAATAAAAAGATATGATATTATTACAAGGACAACCAGGCGCCGGTGGTGGATCGCAAATGGTGATGATGTTGCTCATCATGGGCGTGTTTTTCGTGTTCATGATTTGGCCGCAGATGCGAAAGCAAAAAAAAGCCAAAGCCTATATGGAGTCACTGGTAAAAGGTGATAAAATAGTTACAACGGGAGGAATTCATGGCAAGATTACCTCAATGACAGACAGTCATTTTGTGATAGAAATGGAGGAGGGAAAGGCCAAGATCGAAAAATCGGCGGTGAGCATGGAGTTGACGCAGGCAGCGTATCCTCAGGCAACGTCTTAAGTTATTGCTGTGCTGTCTGTTGGGGTCACCGGAAACATTGGCAGCGGTAAAAGCACCGTTTGTGCTATATTTCGAACGTTGGGTGTACCGGTCTATGAGGCTGACACGGCGGTTAAATCATTGTACAATTCCCACGAAGGTTTGAGGCGGGGCTTGACTGCCCTGTTTGGGGAAGGTGTGTATACGTTATCGGGTATGTTTGATGCTTCCGTGGTGCGTGCGAAAGTCTTTGAAAATGCGGCTTTGATGGAGCAGTTAAATGCTCTTGTGCATCCCGTTGTGTTCGAAGATTTTGAGTTGTGGAAGCGCAAAAGAC
>JALQWO010000140.1 GCA_023258655.1 Bacteroidia bacterium | reverse complement strand
TCCGCAGGCTTATTGGCCAATGCCACAGCGGCGATGTTGTTTGCCAATGCCACGAAGTTTTCGTTTTTGGCCACGAAATCAGTTTCGCAACTCAACAAAACAATCACACCGGCATTGCGAGACTCATTGGTGGTTGCGATAACACATCCCTCAGTAGCTTCACGGTCGGCACGCTTGGCAGCAATCTTAGCACCTTTTTTGCGCAAGAAATCTACAGCGGCTTCGAAATCACCGTTGGTTTCTACCAACGCGTTTTTACAATCCATCATGCCCGCACCGGTCATCTGGCGCAGTTTATTTACTTCTGATGCACTAATAGTTGTCATAGTCAATTCAATTATGCTTCAGCTGCAACTTCTTTTTCAGCAACAGGAGCTGCTTCATCTTCAGACTTCTCACGCTTGCGCTCTTGGCTACCTTCGATGATGGCATCCGCGATTTCACGGGCAATCAACTGGATAGACTTAGAAGCGTCATCGTTACCAGGGATGGAATAATCAACCACAGTAGGATCTGAATTTGTATCCACCAATGCAATGGTAGGGATACCCAAACGGGTAGCCTCAGACACCGCAATGTGCTCACGCTTTACGTCAATGATAAAAATAGCACCCGGCAATTTGGTCATGTCTTCGATACCGCCCAAAATCATCTGCAACTTGGCCTTTTCACGGTCCAACATCAAACGCTCTTTCTTGTTGATGCGCTCGAATGTACCGTCTGTAGCCATCTTGTCGATGTTCTGCATGCGCTTGATGCTCTTGCGCACAGTTTGGAAGTTGGTCAACATACCACCCAACCAACGCTCTGTGGTGAAAGGCATGTTGGCACGCTTTGCTTCTTCAGCTACGATTTCCTTCGCCTGCTTCTTGGTAGCAACGAACAAAACCCTGCGGCCTGAACGAGCAATGTTTTTGGCAGCCGCTTTGGCTTCCTCCAACTTGCTTTCGGTTTTTTTCAAATCAATGATATGGATACCATTCTGTTCCATGAAAATGTATGGAGCCATCTTGGGATTCCATTTGCGGGTAAGGTGACCAAAGTGTACACCTGCTTCCAACAAATCTTGCTGAGTATATGCCATGGGTATAATTAACGTTTAGAGAACTGGAAGCGACGACGTGCCTTTTTCTGACCAGGCTTTTTACGTTCAACAACACGTGAATCACGTGTCATGAATCCTGCCTGTCTCAAAGGAGATTTCAATTCTGCATTGATGTCAACCAAAGCCTTGGAAATGGCCAAACGAACCGCTTGCGCTTGTCCGCTGATACCACCTCCGCACACATTCACCTGAACGTCGAACTTACCGGCGTTATCGGTCAATGTCATGGGGGCCTGGATGGCTGATTGGTGCCAAGTCAAAGGGAAGTATACTTCCAATGGCTTTTTATTTACAATGATGGTTCCGTTACCTTCTTTCAGGTACACGCGTGCTACAGCGGCTTTTCTTCTGCCTGAGGTGTTTATCATAGGGCTCAGTTTTCAGTATTCATTACTTTGGGTTGTTGTGCCGCATGAGGATGCTCAGACCCTTCGTACACAAACAAGTTGGTAAACAAACGACGGCCCAAACGGTTCTTAGGCAACATGCCCTTCACCGCCATCTCGATCAAACGAGCAGGCTTCACATTCTTCGCCAAGGTGCTTCTCTGTCCACCAGGAAACCCTGTGTGACGCAAATACTCTTTCTTGTCGAACTTTCCAGCAGTCATCACAACATGCGCAGCGTTGATCACAATCACGTTGTCACCACAGTCCACATGGGGAGTGTAAGAAGGCTTGTTCTTGCCTCGCAATACCGAAGCAATTTGAGAGGCCATACGGCCTAATGTCTGTCCATTTGCGTCAACCACAAACCACTGCTTATCGGCAGTCATTTTGTTAACCGAAACGGTTTTGTATGTACTCAGCGGATTCACGTTTGTAATTCTTACTTAGTTTTTGGGGTTGCAAAAATAGGATATTTTCTGTCTTAGAGCAAGATATCCACAACTTTTTTTCATGCTTTCTTCGATTGGACACCAAAAGAGTGAATCCAAGGGTCACAAAAGGACACAAAATGCCCAAAAAATGGCAGATAATTGGGTTGGACTACCAATCGTCCTCGTCGGGCTGATAAGGTTGCTGCAATGTCTTCTTTAAGCCGGTCACAACCTCATTCACCTCAAAATCAGCCGCCAACAGATAACGGTCTGTATATTGAAATCCTTTCTTCACACGCATGTAATGCTCGTGGTAAGTCCGAGAAATCTTCGTACTCAGCCCCTCCTCCGCTTCTACATGCACAAAATTGCCAAATTGGTATTTATATCGACTGTCCTTGAATCGCAACGTCAAGCGATACTCCAACTGGCCCTCCTGCTTTTTGTTATATTGTCCATACCGACATACCATCGGCGTAGTCACCTTCAATACAATCCGCTCAGCCACCTTGTCCTCAATCACCATCTTCTTGTATCCCTCCTTGCCCAAACGCTGCACCAAATATTTCTTGGCACGCCAATACAAAGAATCAGCCCCGCAGTTTTCACACATCTCATCCTCAATGATGTTCTCGTAGAAAATAATCTCCCGCATGCTATCGTAAGGAGGTACAAATCGAATGTAGGGCGCGCGTTTCACCACCGGCTCCTCCGCCCCTGATCCACCGTCCATCCCCCAACCGCCATCTCCGCCACCAGAAGTTACACCACTGTCCTTCGCCGCAGTATCCGCACTGCCTGCATCGGCACCAAAACCCCACTGACCAAAGACATCACCAGGCATCGCCATCACTGTAAGCAGTATCACTGCCCATCGTAACCAAGATTTCTCTTGCGCATTACGAGTATATTTCATCGTATTGTGTTTCAATTAATAATTAATCCTGCGAATATAAGGAGAGGAGACCTGCAACCGCCACGCGCACCACATGCCGTCTCCGAATTCATTACACATAAACGACAAACTGCTCAAATTATTTTACACTTTGCCAGGAAATCTTCCTTTACTAAAAATTCTACCTGCAGGTTTTCCCTTGCGCAAGCGAATTTGCTCCTCTTCCGGCAAGTGCGTCACCGCCATACAAGCCTCAGAACAACAATGCTCATACTTCTGTGCACAGTCAGCGCATTGGATAAACAACAAATGACAACCCGTGTTGGCGCAATTAATGTGCGTGTCCGCCGGCGCTCCGCACTGATGACAACTGGCAATCACATCGTCTGATACCCGCTCAGCCAACCGTTGGTCAAACACAAAATTCACCCCCTTGAACTTGTTCTCCAAACCCTGAGATTTCACCTGATTTACATAGTTGATGATGCCACCCTCCAAATGATACACCTCGTTGTACCCGTTGTGCTTCATCCATGCACTGGCCTTTTCACAACGAATCCCCCCGGTGCAATACATCAAAATAGGCTTGTCCTTCTCCTCCTTATACATGTCCAATACCCGCGCCAACTCCTCCCGAAACGTGTCCGTATCCGGACAGCTCGCCCCTTCAAACCTGCCCACTTCGCTCTCGTAATGATTGCGCATGTCTATCACCACCGCATTTGGGTCGGCCATTTTCTCATTCCAATCCCTGGCAGCCAAATACTTGCCGCGGTTTTGTAAACTGAATGTAGGATCATCAATGCCGTCAGCCACGATTTTTTCCCTCACCTTGATATCCAACTTAATGAAACTCTTTTGCCGCTCCTCGATGGCCACATTCAACCGAATGCCTTGAAGAAAATCTATGGTGTACAAATCTGCCTTGAACGATTCAAAATGCACCGACGGTAGCGCGATTTGCGCATTAATCCCTTCGTGGGCGATGTAAATCCTACCCACAACCTCCAACCGACTAAAACGAAGGAATAAATCGTTTCGAAAAGCCATCGGATCCGCAATGGGATGGTAACAATAAAATGAAATGGTGGTGTAGGGACGAACATCGGCATCCATCCGACGTTTGAGTTCCTCCCGGTTCACAATGTTTCGCAATAACATGGACTGAGATTTTAATTAATAAAGTTCTACAAAAATACGAAAACTTACACAAAAAAGGCCCCGCAAATGCGGGGCCTTTTTCACATATTAATGAAAGTATGATGGTAATATCTCTTTCGGGGTGGCTTGCAAGACTTCCCTTTGGCAGTCCCACAGGCTTCAAACAACATCGCCGC
>JALQWO010000013.1:15135-18730 GCA_023258655.1 Bacteroidia bacterium | reverse complement strand
TCAATGCGCAGACGGTCGAGATGATCTTGCCAGCGTCCTACGTGGACTTGCTTGAGAACGATCTGGTCACGGTGACCGACGACAACGGCGACATCGTCACGGCCCGCATCATCAGCCGAGACGTCGGCGGAAACTTCTTGGTGCACATCAAGGCCGTCCGCGAGGAGCTGAACCTAGCAGTCAGCGGATCGCCGGTGCAGGACAGCGGCTACAACGTGCCGCGCCTTGAGTCGGTGGCCACGCTCAACGTGGCGGTGCTTGACATCCCGCCGCTACTGGACGACCACGCGGCGCAGCCTGGCATCTACTTGGCAGCCTGTACGACCAGCGGCGCCTGGCAGGGTGCCCAAGTTTGGGAAAGCCGTGACAGCGGCACCAACTACGAGCACGTGGGCGATCTGTTTGACGAGTGGCAGATCGGGACCACCACAACATCGCTTGCCAGCACGGCTACGTATGGCGAGACGGTGGGAGCTTCTGGGCTCTACACCGACACGGTCAATACGGTCACGGTGCGATTCGATTCGACTGGGCCCGGCTGGCTGCCGCTGAACAACTGGACGGATGCCGACGTAAAGCGCGGTCGTGGCTGGTTCTTGATCGGCGACGAGATCCTGGCGGCAAAGTCGGCCGAGCTGCAGCCGGATGGCAGCTACCTGCTAAAGCAACTGGTCCGTGGCCTGCGCAGCACGTATCGCAGCTGCGACAGCAGCAAGGCCGCAGCATTCTCCGGTTTCACGCTCCCCCCGTACAAAATGGAGGTTGTCGAAGCCAATTCCTCGTTGTATTGGTTTGCAATCAGCTTGCGGATGTAGGCATGTATTTCTTGTGCTTGCTCTGGCGAGGCATTCAATCCTGTACCAATGGCCCATACTGGCTCATAGGCAACAACCACTTGGGAAAACTCTTTGCGATCCAGGTGAAATAACCCCTGAACGACTTGCTCTTCAATCGCACGGAAATATTGCTTGCTCTCGCGCTGCTCCAAGGTTTCACCCACACAGAAAATGGGCTTCATCCCATGGCGCACCACAGACTTTACCTTTGCTGCACAGATTTCATTGGTCTCTCCGAAGTACTGACGACGCTCACTGTGGCCCACCAAACAATACTCAACCCCAATGGACTTTAACATATTGGCCGAAATCTCTCCAGTAAACGCACCTTGATCTTCCTGATGGGCATTTTGCGCACCCACCTGCAAGCCACTTCCCTCCAACAACCTAACCGCCGTAGGCAATGCCAAAAAAGTTGGAATCAACACTACTTTCCCGTCCCCGCGGTATTCATCGCGTACAATCCCTCTAACTTCCGTAATCAACGCTTGGCTTTCTTCCAAGGTTTTGTGCATTTTCCAGTTACCCGCTACAATTTTCTGCCTTTTCATACTGCCACAAAACTACAAAAACCCCCTGAAAGGTTATACGCAAGATATCAACGAAATTGGGGACTAAAACCTATCCAATTGCCTCATCAACCCAACCCATCGCCAGAACAAATTGCGCTTCCCTGGACAAATGTGAATTGTCCAACACGCGATAATCGTTGGTAAGGGTAAGCGGACTATTTTCCCGATTGGCATCAATCGTATCACGGTGTTTGAGATTCTCCGCGATTTCGGCGAGCGTGACATCATCGCCTTTGGCAACCAATTCTTCATACCTTCTTCGTGCCCTTACCTCCTGACTTGCCGTCATGAAAATCTTCAATTCAGCGTCGGGAAACACCACTGTTCCTATATCGCGCCCATCCATCACCACGCCTTTGGGCTCTCCGATGACTTGCTGCAAAGCCACCATTTTTGTCCTCACTGCTTGTATCCTGGCCACCTCACTCACATGAGCCGCCACTTCAATGTTGCGAATTTCCTTTTCTACAGACACTCCATTGAGTGTAACTTCCGATTGCTGTTCTGCGTTATTCACAAAACCAACACGAACATCATCCAATGCTTGCACCACCGCCGATTCGTCATTTACGTCTACCCCGTTTTGAAGCATGTGCAACGTGACCGCACGGTACATGGCACCACTATCGATAAACAAATAGCCCAAAGATTGCGCCAGCGCCTTGGCCAAGGTTCCCTTGCCACAACTGCTGTATCCGTCTATGGCGATATTGATCTTTTTCTGCATGATACTGGTCAAAGTGCTGGAATTCCCCTGCAAACAACATGGGCAACTGCGCGCTTTTTGGCGAAACGCGATGGGTCTATCGACAACGAGAATTGATTTGAATTTTGACCAGGGAAGTATGAAGCACTGCCATAGGTGATGTCCAATTTGGCCATGCGAAATTTCATTCCCCAACCAAATCCCGAGGTACCACGACGCTCTGATGTTGTCATTTCCATCCGACGTTGGTGGCTATAGCCAATCAAAAAGCTCAAATTCTGTCCCAACGCCAACTCCGTTCCTACCGCCATGTGCCGCATCAACTTGGCAGCAAAACCTGCCTCTTTGGGAACAATGGGTTTGCCATTGAGATCGATTTGTCCTCCGTTATCCAAATATTGATCATAGGTCAAATCCCACCGCTGCAAGCTGTGCGCGGTGATATGAAATTTCAGTGGCATGTGCTTGGGACTTATAGCCACGGCGGCTTGGATATTGAATGGCAATGGCTCTCGAGACGCATCGCGATAGGTGATGATTTGTGTACCGATATTTTTCACCAACACACCCCAGCTCAAAACAGAATCGCGCTCTACGTAATTACAGCCCAAATTCATGAAAACACCATTCGAAACATAAGGTCCCATCACACTGTAAACCATACCCAATTGCGCCCCCACGCGGAATCGCGGCTGAAGCAAATAAGAAGCGCTTACACCCAGTTGGGTTTCATTGGCTTTAACCGTGCCTTGGGGATTCCCTCCTGCATCAAACGCGTCCATGTTGCCGTAGTCAATGTGCTGGGCATACCCCGACCAAATATATCGTTTTCCGCGCCAAGCGCCCGTGGCGTTGGCGGACTTTACGGTTGGAAGAATGGATCCCGCGCTCAACCCAAATTTGCCTACGTGGGTCTCGTTAAGCAATGCCGGGTTATTGACCGACTGCAAAACATCCCCGTATGGCTGTGTTACCAAATACCCGCTCCAAGCCATCGCCCTGCTGTGCAATGGAACATCCAAAATGCGAAACACTCCGCTGCCGCCAGTTTGTGCAAACAGCGATATTACACCCATGGCCAATCCAAACATTGATGCGCGTTTCTGCATATGCAACAAATTTACTCAACAACGCGTATTTGCCACAGTTATTTTACGAAATTTGCAGCCGCAACGATGAAACGTCCCTATCACAATCCCGCCGACATCCCTACCCAGCAACCGCTGGTCATCACCCAGGGGACATTCGACGGAGTGCATTTGGGACATCAAAAAGTACTCAAACAAGTCGTTGCCTTGGCGAAATCCAAACATACACAGAGCTTATTGATCACCTATCATCCCCATCCTCGGCTCGTGATCGACCCCAACAACCACGAACTGCGCATGCTCAGCAGCATTGAGGAAAAAGCAAAAGCTGTGTATGACTTGGGGGTAGATTATGTTTTGGTGCTGCCATTTACCCAAGAATTCGCCCAAATG
>JALQWO010000013.1:0-15125 GCA_023258655.1 Bacteroidia bacterium | reverse complement strand
AACCATCTTGGTTAAACAACTACATGTAGACACCATTGTGATAGGTTACGACCACCGATTTGGGAAACATCGCGAGGGCGATTTCCATAGCTTGGTTGCCCTATCCAAAGAATTTCATTTCCATGTGCAAGAAATTCCTGCTTCCGAGATAGACGCCATCGCCATCAGCAGCACACGCATTCGTAAAGCGCTTTCTAACAAACAATTAAACGATGCCAATACCTTGCTGGGAAAACCATACATACTTTCCGGTATCGTGGTTGAAGGACAAAAAATCGGCAGAACAATCGGATTTCCAACCGCCAATTTGGAGATACAAGACCCGTACAAACTGATACCGCCTTCGGGTGTGTATGCGGGGTACTGCGACATAGAAAATGTGCGATACAAAATGGTTTGCAACATAGGCACCCGACCTACCGTGAACGGAGAAGGCATTCGGGTGGAAGCGCATATTTTCGATTTTGACAAATCCATCTACGGCCTTTCTATTTCCTTGTTTTTGGTACAGTATTTGAGAAATGAGCAGAAGTTCGATTCTTTGGAATCGCTCAAAGCCCAAATTCTTATCGATGCACAACAAGCCCAATCATTGGTTTCATTGGATTAAGTCAGCATGTTTGTTGGCACTGCTGATGTTTGCCCTGCCCGCATCGGCCCAAGAAGATGAAGAAGACTATGGCGAGGACGACGGCGATTATATCGTAGAAGATTCTTCTTGGATGCTTTCCCTTGATACCAACACCTTTTATTATGAAGAGGGGGAATTTGTGATTCCCGGTATGCTGCCCGAATACGATTTCTATGCCTTTTGGGACACAATGCACGTGGATGCCTATCGTTTTGACTTGCGGAAATTACAGGAGATTATTCCCCTCACCGTGATGGAAATGGATTGCGATTTCGCCATGCCCATTTACGGACGAACCAACTCCCCATTTGGATGGAGGCATGGACGTCCCCATACCGGAATCGATTTGCAACTTCGAACAGGGGATTCCGTGTATGCCGCTTTTGACGGGGTGGTGAGAATGAGCAAATACTATAATGGATACGGCAACTGCGTGGTCGTTCGTCATTACAATGGGTTAGAAACATTGTACGCGCACCTGAGCAAATTGGATGTAAGACCAGGAACTTTGGTTAACGCAGGCCAACTGTTGGGTCTGGGTGGCTCCACTGGCCACAGCACCGGCCCACATTTGCATTTCGAAATCCGTTTTTTGGGCAGGCCATTAAATCCATCCGCAGTCATCGATTTCCCCAATGAAACAGTCAAGGTTGATACCTTGAACATCGAATCAAAGCTCTTCCAGATGCCTGCCGGTTCCTACTACTACAAGAAACGTCGAGGATCCTACCGCAGAAGTCGTTATCGCAGCAGCAAAAGCCGCAAACGCAGATATTCTTACGAGATTAGAATAGAAGAAGTGTCTCAATCGTTATACAGGGTATAAAAGGTTGAAACGATTCAACTATTTTTGTATTTTCTGTGAGCATTCAAGTCAATCATTTATCGAAACGCTATGGCACCCAGTGGGCTGTGAACGATTTGTCGTTTGAAATCCCTACCGGTGAAATCGTGGGGTTTTTGGGTCCTAACGGCGCCGGAAAATCCACCACCATGAAAATACTTACCGGCTACATACCTGCTACCAGCGGCGATGCGGTAGTTTGTGGTTTTAACCTAAACACAGACAGTTTGGCTGTGCGCAAACGGGTAGGATATTTGCCCGAGCACAACCCCCTGTATCTGGACATGTTTGTTACAGAGTATTTGCAGTTTTCGGCAGGCATGGCGGGTGTATCTCAAGTGAAATCAGCCGTGGAAAAAGCGATTGATTTAACACAACTATCACCAGAGCGCAACAAGAAAATCGGACAGCTGTCGAAAGGATACCGCCAACGTGTTGGATTGGCACAAGCATTGATTCACGATCCTGAAGTCCTCATCCTCGACGAGCCCACATCGGGCCTAGATCCAAATCAGGTGGTAGAGATGCGGAACGTGATTAAAAACCTGGGTAAAAACAAAACGGTATTGCTCAGTACGCATATCATGCAAGAAGTAGAAGCCATGTGCAGTCGGGTAATCCTGCTAAATCATGGAAAAATCGTGGCCAACAACACGTTGGAAGGACTAAAACAGTCGGCCCCCAACGATTCTTTGGAAACCATTTTCAGAAATTTAACCAATAGCCATGTGGGTAGTATTTAAGAAAGAAATTCGCAGCTTTTTGGGCTCTTTCATTGCGTACATCGTTATGGGAGTTTTTTTGATTATCACAGGCATTTTCATGTGGTTGATCCAAGAAAACAATGTGTTGGACTTGGGCATAGCCAGCCTACAGGTAATGTTTAACATCGCACCATACATTTTGATCTTCCTTGTTTCTGCCATCACCATGCGCAGTTTGAGCGAAGAGCGAAGATTGGGAACCATTGAAATATTGACCACCCGCCCTGTTAGCGACACTGACATTCTTTTGGGCAAGTATCTGGCTGCGGTTGGATTGATTGTTTTCACCTTACTGCCCACCCTTTTCTACTATTACACCCTTACAAAATTGGCCGATCCTTTGCAAGGCATTGACACGGGAGCTACATGGGGGTCATACATGGGCTTGGTTTTGTTGGCTGCCAGTTATGCCAGCATCGGACTGTTTGCCTCTTCCCGCACCGATAACCAAATCGTTTCGCTTATCATTTCCATGGTACTTTGCTTCTTCTGGTACGGTGTTTTGAGTTTGCTGGGCGATGTGAAAGCACTGGAAGTCATTGGCAAAAGTTTGGAGTGGTTCAGCTTGGATTTCCATTATCAGTCTATCAGTCGCGGTGTCCTTGACACCCGAGATATTGTGTATTTCGTGGGTTTCATTGCTACCTTTTTGGGTGGCACCAAGTTGGTTTTTGAAAGCAGAAAATGGTGATGAAAAAATACAGCAATCGCATTCAGTCCCTGCTTGAATTTATCACTTTGCTCGTGATTGTGGTGGTGGCAAACATTCTTGCCAACCTCTATTATCAGCGAATAGACCTCACCAGTGAACAAAGATACACGCTGTCAGAAACCAGCAAGAAACTCGCCAAAGGCCTAAAGGAAAAATTGTACTTCCGGTTGTATTTGGATGGCGAAATGTCGGCCCGTTTCAAAAACCTACGCAACGAAATTCGCGACATGGCCTATGAATTTCGGGAGATCAGTGGGCGCAAAATAGAAATTGAACTCATCGATCCATTCGAAGGCAAACTCACCTCAGAGATTTCTGGGATATTGGAAGATTTTCAATCACGGGGTGTTGCGCATCAACGCGATATTGACGATGAAGGAAGCAACTCCACCGTCATCAAGAACATCATCCCCGGTGCCGAAATGAGTTATGCCGGCAAAACTGTGGCCATCAATTTTTATGAGCATGATGTGGCCTTAGATGCTGACAACAACATCAAACGGGCCATCGACAATGTGGAATACGAAATCGCCAATGGGTTGAGGCAGTGTATTTTGGACAAATCCAAAAACATCGCTGTGGCAGATGGCTCGGGAGAAATGATTGACAATCGCGTAGCTGATTTCGCCCAAGAACTCTCGAAATATTACAACGTGAGTGCCCTCAATTTGAATGTGGCCGACCCCAAAAGCGCCGAACCTTTTGTAGAGAAACTCAAGTTGGAGAACAATCCGGAGGCCATGGGCAGCTTGCTGATCGAAAGCCTTCAAAAGCGATTGAACAACAACGATTTACTCTTGGTTATCAAACCATCAAAGGACTACACTCCAGCAGAGCTGTACCTCATCGATCAATTTGCATTAAAAGGAGGCAAAGTGATTTGGATGATCGACCCGGTACATGCAGAAATCGACAGTTTCGAGAACAACTCTCAAATCATCGCCATGGACAATCAGCTTGAGAACATTTCTGCCTCTTTGTTCCATTATGGCGTAAAACTGGAATCTACATTGCTCATGGATGCCAACTGCAATGCCATCCCCATCCCTGTTGGTGGAAGACCCGAAATGATTGACTTTTATTACTTCCCCGTATTCATGTCGGCGTCATCACCCCATATCATCAATCGCAATGTGGGCCCCATTTGGGGACAGTTCCCTGCCACGCTCTCGGCGAAGTCAAAAACAGACCTAAACGTCACTCCTTTGTTGAGCAGCTCTCCTTATACCAAAACCATTCAAGCGCCAGCAACTGTTGACCTCGAAACGTCATACATGCAATCCCGTGACGACCGTTACAGGAGCACATTGCGCGGCGGCAGCAAATTATCCGGAGTGTTGTTAGAAGGAAAATTCCAATCCCCATTCATCTATCAAAAGCACTATGATGGTGTACCCTT
Source organism: Bacteroidia bacterium (assembly GCA_023258655.1). Classification (GTDB taxonomy): domain Bacteria; phylum Bacteroidota; class Bacteroidia; order NS11-12g; family UBA955; genus UBA955. Next base: position 10,775 of record JALQWO010000013.1, on the reverse strand, counting down.
TTTGCCCAATGGAAACAGCAAAATGATTGTGATTGCTGATGGTGACATCATGCGAAACGGCATCAGTGGTAGAGGCGGCATTTACCCCACAGGTTTCGATCGATTTACCAAAACCACCTTTGCAAATAAGAAATTCCTGTTGAATTGTATCGATTATCTCATCGATGATAACGGATTGATTGAAATACGGGCCAAGGAAAAAACGTTAAGATTGTTGGATCCGGAAAAAACACGCTTAGAGAGGGGTTATTGGCAGTGGTTTAACATCGTCGCCCCCCTACTGAGCATCTTGTTATTTGGGGTTATCAATCACATGTATCGCAAACGCAAATATCAAACCCACTAACCGACATGTACGACTTCATCGAAGGCAATATAGAATCTTTGAATCCCACCCACGTGGTGATTGCCAATCAAGGACTGGGATATATCGCGGCCATCAGTCTCACTACCTATGAGAAAATCAAAGGCCACAAAACCGCACGTCTCTTCGTGGATTTACTGTTCAAAGTAGAAAATCAGAGTCCGGTATCGATGAATTTGTATGCTTTTGCCGATCCCGATGAACGACATATGTTCAGATTATTGACCAGTGTATCGGGCGTAGGTAACAACACGGCCATGCTGATGCTAAGTAGTTTGGCCCCTGACGATTTGGCTTCAGCCATCCTCAACGGCAATGTGGGATTGTTAAAAAGCATCAAAGGCATTGGCGAAAAAAGCGCCCAGCGCATCGTTTTGGAACTGCGAGACAAATTGATGGGTGGTAAAAAATCCATGGGCTTAAGCGCTGCTTCTGGAGTAAGTGACCATTTCACTGAAGCGCTTGCAGCCCTTACTACCTTGGGATATCCCAAAGCCAACGCAGAAAAAGCCTTGATGAAAGTGAGCAAAGAATTGGGGGGGACCGCAACGATTGAAGAACTGATAAAAAATTCACTGAAAATTTTGTAACTTGCCCATCCTACCAAAATTACGCCTATTCGCCAAACAGCTACACAACGTTTAGAAGTGTTTAGAATGAAGTTTCTCGCAAAATCAACGCGCTGTTGCCGTAAAATCGTGCATATGAGCTTGTTGCTGCTTGGCTTAATGGCGGGATCAGGAAAGGCATTGATTGCCCAAACCGACACCAACAGCCTCAAATACCGCATCGCCCAATCGACGGCTGCAGGAAGCAAAATCGATTTGGAGAACCCCATCAAAACAGAATGGCGATACAATGCCAGAGAAAATCGGTACGAGGGCTATCGAAATTTGGGTTCTTTGAGTTACCCGACGGGTGAAACTCTCTCTGTTACCGAGTACTTCCAGAAACAAGGGAAATTGGAGCGCGAAAAATATTTCCGCGACAAATCGCAAAGTGCATATGCTTTGGGACCAAACAACAAAGGCGTAAGCGACCTGATCAAAGCCGAATTGAACAACCCCACCGTTTCCAAAATCTTTGGTGAAGGAGGCGTGGATTTCCAGTTGAATGGAAGTGCCATGGTAAAACTCGGTGGAAGCATCAACGTAAACCGCAACCCAAACTTCTCGAAACGTCAGCAAAGGTATTTCGTCCCGGTATTTGATCAACAAATGCAAATCAGCGCCAACGGAAGTGTGGGAGAATTTGTAAAACTGGGCATCAATTACGACACAGAAGCGGCGTTTGAATTCGACAACCAAACCAATTTGGGTTGGAAAGGAAAACCCGATGGCATCCTGAAAGATGTGCAAGTGGGCAATGTTAACCTAAACCTGCCTACCCAATTGATCAAACCGGCAAACAGTTTGTTTGGATTTTCCAATACCATGCAATTTGGAAAAACCACCATCAAAACGGTTTTTTCGCAAAACAAGGGACAGAGCACGGAGACGGTACTCAAGGGCGGTGCCCAAATGAACGAATTCAAAATCACTGCGGACAATTACGACCAGAACAAGCACTATTTCCTCTCGCAGTTCTTCCGAGACAATTACAATCGTTCCTTGGAAAACCTACCCATCGTATCCAGCGGGGTCATTATCAACCGGGTTGAGGTTTGGGTCACCAACAAAAATGCGAACGTAGAAACCCCTCGTGACATTCTAGCATTTCAGGATTTGGGAGAAGCAAAACCCTATCGATCGCCTTTGGGTGGATCCACCAATCCCCAAGCCAGCAATGATGCGAATACCCTTTATTCCAAAATGGCCAATGACCCAGACGCCAGAACGATGGGAAAAGCCATTGATCGGGTTTATGCCAACATGCCCTACTTCGAGCAGACCGTTGATTTCGACATGCTCAACTATGCACGACAGCTCACAGAAAAGGAATTCAGCCTCAACTCACAATTGGGCTATATCTCATTAAATCAGCCCCTGAACAACGACGAAATTTTGGCGGTTGCCTTCGAATACACCTACAATGGTGAGGTGTTTCAAGTTGGAGAATTCTCGCGGGATGTAACACCCGGTAACCAACAGCTGCTTTTCTTGAAAATGCTGAAGGGGAATACCATCAGAACCCGCCTACCGATGTGGAAACTCATGATGAAAAACATCTATGCCCTAAACACCTATAGTTTGAGCTTAGAGGATTTCAAATTGAACATCATCTATGCCGATGATACCACCGGGGGCGACTATAACTATTTGCCCATAGGCAGTGCCAATTGTCCATCGCTCGCCAACGGAAACCCCTTGATACGCGTATTGGGATTGGACAAGCTCAATCGGCAACAAGAGGCCAAACCCGACGGAGTCTTTGACGCCATCGAGGGACTCACCGTAAATACCCAATATGCAAGAATCATTTTTCCCGTAACTGAGCCATTTGGTGATTACCTCCGTGATCAGTTCAACGGGCGAAACGATTTGGGGGATTATTATTGCTATGACGCCCTGTATGATAGCACGAAATGGTTGGCGCAGCAAGATGTAAAGCACAACAAATTTTTTCTTCAGGGCAGCTACAAGAGCAGCAATGGGGCGGAGTTGTTCTTGGGAACCACCAATTTACAGCGAGGCTCCGTGCGCGTGACGGCCAATGGACGTCCCCTCACAGAGGGCATGGATTACGAAGTGGATTATGCGCTGGGCCGTGTGAAAATCATCAACGAAGGTCTGTTGCGCGGGGGCGCAGAGATTCGTGCGAGCGCAGATGGACAGAGCTTCTTCAACATCCAACAAAAGACATTGTTGGGGGGACGAATAGAGCACAAATTCAACAAAAAACTCATTGTTGGCGGCACAGCGTTGCACATGTACGAGCGTCCATTGACAACCAAAACCAATTTCAACGAAGAGCCATTGTTGAATACGATCATTGGTGCAGACGTGGCATACAGTTCCAAATCCCGATTTTTGACCAAAATCATCGATGCCCTGCCCTTTCTGGAAACCAAAGAGCAATCGAACATCACCGCCTACGGAGAATTTGCAAAAATCTTCCCCCACAACCACAAATCGCAAGGCAATCAACGGGGGGTATCCAATTTGGAGGATTTCGAGAATGCAGAATTGGCGAATGACCTGAAAAATGTGAGCAACTGGGTGGTCGCCGCCATTCCCCAAAAACAGGAAGATCGTTTTCCGGACACCAAAACTTACGACAAAATCACGTGGATGAACCATCATGCTGCGTTGAGTTTTTACACCATCGACCAGTTGTTTTATCGCGACAATGACATGCCGGATAACATCAAACAGCGTGTTGACAATATTCTCAGCGACCCTTTCCAAAGGCAAGTTGATCAGCGAGAATTATTCCCACAGCGTAACTTCCCTCAGGGTACACCCACCATATTGCCAACGTTGGACTTATTCTTTAGACCTACTGTGCGAGGGATGTACAACTTCAACAGCAATCCTGCAGAAATCAACGACAAAGGACAGTTACTGAATCCCGAACTCAGCTGGGCTGGTATCACCCGAAAAATCGACCAAAATGATTTTGAGGCTGCCAACATCGACTACATTGAAATTTGGATGTTGGACCCGATGTCTAACAACCCCAACCTACGCGGTGAATTGTTGTTACATCTTGGAAACGTTAGCGAAGACATATTGCCAGATCGCCGAAAATCCTTTGAAAATGGATTGCCAACGAGCACCACGAGCAATACTGAGACAGATACAACAACCCTGGCCATCGTTCCGAGTGGTCCGCAAATTAACTTTGCTTTCGACAACAATGCTGCCACACTCAAAAGCCAAGATTTGGGATTGGATGGCATGAATGACGAGCAGGAATTGGCCCATTTTGATTCTGCCTTGATCAAGAAAATTGCGGCAAATTTTGGTGCCGGCTCAAAGTATTACGCTGAAGCCACAGCAGACCCCAGTAACGACAATTACCTCCACTACTTGGAAAATGCCTACGATTTGCTGGATGCAGATATCATAGGTCGCTACGCCAAAATCCAAGGCCTTCAGGGCAACTCCAACAACGATCAATACACAGGTAAATATGCGGGCATGCCCAAGTCGAGTACCCCCATCCCTTCCGATGAGGATGTAAACCGCGACTTCACGTTAAACCAAAGTGAGGATTACTACCAATACCGCATCAAAATCAACGCGGCGGACATGCAAATTGGCCGGAATTATATTGCCGATGTCGTAAACAACAAAGTGAAATTGCGCAATGGAAAAGATCGCAACATCAAATGGTATCAGCTGAAAATTCCCATCCGTGAATTCGAGAAGGCGGTTGGTAATATCAGTGATTTCAAAAGTATCCGTTTTATGCGGATGGTAATGACTGGCTTCAACGATACGGCGATTATCCGAATGGGCTACATCAACATGGTTCGAGCCGATTGGCGCAGATACACAAACAGCCTCAAAACACCGGGGGTTATCGTACCGCAAGATCCCAATGATGGCACAAAATTCGTCGTGAGCACGGTGAATATCGAAGAAAACAGCAAACGCTATCCTATCGCTTACGTATCGCCCCCAGGCATTGACCGCGTTCAAAACATGGCCAGTTTGGGCACTGTACTGGAAAACGAGCAATCATTGTCATTGCAAGTCTGTGAATTGAAAGCGGGTGACAGTCGCGCTGCGTTCAAAACCACCACCTTCGATGCCCGGAACTACAAGCGTATGCAGTTGTTCATCCACGCAGAAGAAAGTCAAAATACCAACATCCAAGATGGAGAGGTGGCTGCATTTATTCGCTTTGGAACCGACCTAACCTCAAATTATTACGAATATGAAATTCCATTAAAAATGACGCGGGGTGTGGTTAACATGAATCAGAACGATGCCGAATCTTTGGTATGGCCCGCGGAAAACTTGATGGATATTGCTCTCGACTCATTCTATGATCTCAAGATTGACCGTCAGAACGCCGCCTGGCCCATGACAGCCCCCTATATCAAATTCATGGGTAAAGGAAAAATCACCGTGATGGGACTTCCCGATGTAGGAAACCTGCGTGTGATGATGGTGGGGATCAGAAACAACAGCAATTCACCCAAGTGTTTCGAAACTTGGTTCAACGAACTCCGCGTGAAAGAAATCGCGAACAAAGGTGGATGGGCCACCCTGGCCAACGTTCAAATGCAGTTGGCAGATTTTGGGCAACTGAACATGGGCGGAACCATCAGAACCATTGGATTTGGTGACGTGGATAAAAAACTCAACGACAGGAGTCTGAGCACCAACCTGAACTACGACATCGCTTCCAACTTAGAATTGGGCAAATTCTTCCCCAAAAAAGCTGGAGTGAGTGTTCCTATGTACATTGGATACTCAGAAAGTTATGTAAGGCCCAAATATTATCCCTTGAACCCGGATTTGGAATTAAAATCGTTCCTTTCCGGCATTGCAGACGCATCCACGAGGGCCGCTGTGAAAAAAGCTGCGGAAGAATACAACTCGCTTTACAGCATCAACTTCAACAACGTGAGGGTTGCCTCCGCGATGGGAAAACTCCCCAAAATATGGTCGCCCAGCAACTTTGTGTTCGGTTATAGCTACCAAAACAATTATCGCCGAAACCAGCAGATTGAGGAGTATTTTATCAAAACTACCCAGGCAACCATTGGCTACACGTACAACCGAAACACCAAATACCACAAGCCATTCCGCAAGATCAAATCCAAAAATTTGACTTTGGTTCGGGACTTCAACTACAATTTCATGCCTTCAAGCTTCAGCACCCAGATGCAGACCAACCGTTTGTATAGCGAGCAACAAGCAAGAAATAACAATAAGTTTATCCAAGTGAATCCGCGCTTGTTCGACAAGAACTTCACCATCCTGCGGAATTTCAACACCAACCTACCCCTGACGGAATCCATCAAAATCAACTATTCCGCCAATGTCACATCCCGAATTCAAGAGCCATACGGCAGATTGGATAATGAAATCAAGCTAGACTCTGTACGCAGGGAATTCTTGAGCCTGGGCAGAATGACCAAATTTTACCAAAATGTAAACGCAACCTATACCCTACCATTCACCAAAATGAAACTGACCCGTTGGATCAATACCACGGTTACTTATGTAGGTAGTTACGAATGGAATCAAGCCCCTCCGGCCTTTTCATCGTTGGGTAATCGCTTACAGAACGGACAAGATATCAATGTAAGCGGACAATTGAATTTCACCCAACTGTATTCAACCATTCCTTGGTTGCGCGATTTGGAAAAACCCAAGAAATCAAAGAAACCTGGGGCGAATACCCCAGCCAAGCCAAATACAGACGACGAGGGACCCACCTTCGAAAGTGCGCTACAAAAGGGCGAGCCGGAATCGAAAAAAGCCAATCCCGCCAAAATTTTCGTGGGCAATTTCGTGAGTATGCTGAAAAACGTGGGTTTCAGTTACCAATTAAAGGAAAACACGGAACTCCCCGGATTTGCCTATAAACCGGATTACTTTGGCAACAATTTCAAACACATGCAGCCTGGAGTCGGTTTCGTGTTTGGAATGCAAGACCCGAAACTGCGATACAAATTAGCAGATATGGGGGCGTTGAAAAACGACAGTCGTCAATCCAATTTCTATCGCAACAACAAAACCGAAAACTTCACAGCCAACGTTACCATCGAACCGATCAAGAATTTCCGAATTCGCTTAGATTTCGCGAGAAACCACACCCAAGGAACGCAGTCGGTCTTTAAATACGATGGTTTCGCATGGATGGACCAAGGTCTAACCCAAACGGGTAACTTCAATGTGACAGGAATGTTCCTGAGAACCCATTTTGTGAAAGATGTCACCTTGGCCAATTCCGACAACCACACGAATGCTGTGTTTACGCAGATGCTAAACAACCGTTACACCGTAGCCCAACGATTGTCGCTACAAGAAACGGGGGCCTATTATACTGACACCTTTTCTAAATTCCCTTTGGGCTTCAGTAAAAATTCGCAAGATGTTTTGGTGGGTGCCTTTTACGGAACATACGCGGGACAGGACTTAGGTTATAGCGACATTTCCGGCTTCCCTGCCATCCCATTGCCCAACTGGAATGTCAATTACAACGGACTCACCAAAATCAAATTCCTCGGCAACAAATTCAACAACATCAATATCAAGCACGCTTATACTGGAAGATACTCCATCGGAAATTACACGCAGAACCTGAAATTCTCACCCGATGAAAATCCGGTCATGGGCAAAGACCTCACGCCCAAGTATCAAATTGCGGATGCTACCATCTCTGAAGGGTTCTTCCCCCTCATTGGATTAAACGTAACCACCAAAAACAATTGGACGGTTGGAATGGAATACAAGCGGTCGCGCGTACTGAAATTGTTTGCCGCTTCCTTCAATCTCACCGAAATGCGCAACAACGAATTCCAATTGAATGCCGGCTACCGCACAACGGGTATCACAATGCCCTGGCGCAGAAACGGTCGTTGGGTGTATTTGCCAAACGATTTCCGATTCGATATGACCGTAAGTGTAACAGACAACGTAACCGTGATTCGCAAAGTGGATTTGAACGTCAACAAATACACGGCAGGTATGCAAAATATCCGTATCAGCCCAAGTATCACCTACCAAGTGAATCAAAAGATTAACTTGGCGTTGAAATACAATCGCGTTGTCATGAATCCGAAGGTGGCCACTCAGTTCTACACTGCGCTCACCGATTTCGGTATTGAAGCGCGATACACGTTTAACTAATCAACATGAAAAAGGCCCTCATTCTGTGGATGTTTTGGCTCGGCTTGTTCACCCAAGCACATGGTCAATTGATTCAAACTGGGCAATGGCGCACACACCTCAGCTACAAAAACGCCCTCATTTGTGAAGCCAGTGGACGATACGTCTACGCCGCTTCTCAACAAGGATTTTTCCGGGTGATGATGAACTATGGCGACATGGAAAAACTGGGCAAGGAAGAAGGATTCGCCAACAATGAAGTGACTACCCTCGCCTACAATTCCCAAAAAGACATTTTGTTGATTGGATATTCAGACGGCAATATTGACTTACTCCAAAATGACCGCATCATTTTCAATGTAGCGGGCTTTAAAAACAAGTTGTTACAGGGCGATAAACGCATACTTTCGGCCAATTTCCACAACAACGAAGCGCTCATTTCTACCTATTTCGGCTTGTTGGTGGTAGACCTAGACAACCACGAAATTAACGACAGTTATTCCAGTATTGGTCCCAACGGAACAGCCATTCCTGTGCTCTCCTCTGCCGTAGTGGGCGATTCAATATACATTGGAACAAGCAAAGGCGTGCGATTCGCCAAATGGTCAAAGGCCGTCAATCTCAACGACTATACCCAATGGCAATGGGCCGTTGAAGACAATCGGGCAGCAAAACACCTCACCGAATACAATGGCACATTGTTGTTTGAACTCGACAGCATGGTATATCAATGGACCAATATGCTGGGGCAGTTTTACAACGACAAACGTCACATTGCGCGCATTTGGACCAACGATTTCGGTACCCATATCGCCCGAAGCGGTGAAATCACCACCTTATCAAAAGCGGGTAATACAAAAGAATCCATCAACTTGGTATCAGGAATCACCCAATTCAAGGATGGTATCTTTTGGTTTTGCACGGGCATTGGTCCAGGTGTAATCAAAAAAGACCCCGCAGGTGAAATTGCCTTTTTGCCCGATGGACCGGCCGATCCCTCCATTTTCCGAATGACCCAAACTGGTCCTGAAGTACTTGCATCGGCAGGGGGTGTGAGCTCCACGTTTGGAAATGCATTCAACAATGCGGGATTCTACCTCTACCGGAACGGGGGTTGGAAAAACAACCTATCCTCTCCTTTCAATACCAACATGTACGATTTCACCTTTGTGCAATACATCAAATCGCGCAACTGGTACATGGCAGCCACGCATTCCAATGGCATTTTGGTCATCAAGGATGGCGTGGTCATCAACCGCTACGACGAAACCAATTCCCCATTAGAAAGGCAACCGCCCATCAACCTCATCAAAATTTCTGGGATCGTTGAAGATAGCAAAGGGAACGTTTGGATTGCTTCCTTCGGCGCAGACGAGCCGCTGTTTTGTCTCACCAAAACGGGCAGTTGGAAAACGGTTGCCGTGCCCTCAGCTTGCAGAGAGGTAAAAGATTTGAGTATTGACTACCTCGATCGCAAATGGATGATATTACAAACCGGGGGGATTCAGGTTTTTGACGAGGGGAAATCCATCGATGCTCAAGGGGATGATCGAACCATTTACATCGGCACCCAACAAGGATTGATATCTAACGAGGTATTGTCCATCAAAAGCGATGAATTGGGATATACTTGGATAGGGACCAACCAAGGACTCAATGTATACTCTGGGTCCAGTACGTTGTTCACAATCCCCAAATTGGACCGATACATTGTGGACCAAGACGGCAATGTGGGCTACTTGATGGGGGAAGAAACCATCAATGATATCTGTGTTGACGGCGGAGGACGTAAATGGATGGCTACCAACAATGGACTCTTTCTTGTAGATGCTTACGGTCAACGGGTGATCAAACATTTCGATATCGACAACAGTCCACTCCTCTCCAACCGCATCATTTGTATCGGTCAAAACAATGAATCCGGTGAAATTTTTGCGGGTACAGACAAGGGCATCATTTCTTATCGCAGCGATGCCAATGACGCCGCGGAAGCCTTCGAAAAAATCAAAGTTTATCCGAATCCTGTCCCACCAAAATACGATGGACTCATTGCCATTGAAGGACTCACGAGTAATGCGGAAATCAAGATTACTGATATCACAGGCAAATTGGTCTATCAAACCAAAGCCAACGGGGGTAAGGCCACATGGAATGGATTTAGACTCGATGGGAGCAAACCCAACAGTGGAGTATTGTTCGTTTTCGCCATTAACACCGATGGTACTGAAACTGCCATGGGTAAATTCATTTACATTCAAGGCAACGAGTAAATCGGTTTTTTTCGCTAACATTGCTTGGAATTAGGCCCATGTCAATGTTTATACGCAGCATCAAATACCTTGGAATTGCCCTGCTTGCACTGCTGGTCGTGATGATCGGCATCGCCCTTTTGAACCAACCCAAATCACTCAGCAATACGCCGAGAGTGGTTTCATTGACGGCAAAAGATGCCACACACATCCATTCCACAGCGTTGGAACATTTGGCAGAGGCAACTACTTACCGCATCATTGGTTATGACGACGCAAACAATGACAGCATCAATCATGAGAGTATCCTCGCATTCCACAATTGGCTGAAGAGGACTTATCCCCTTGTGGCCAAAGTCGCGCGTTGGGAAGTCATCAACGGCCATAGCTTGTTGTTAACATTGAAGGGCAGCAGCAACAAACCCGCTG
>JALQWO010000139.1 GCA_023258655.1 Bacteroidia bacterium | reverse complement strand
GGGAAATTATACTTATCGGTTGTTCAAGGATGTGCGGGCAGAGCGGGGTTGGAGTAGAGACACTTTTGAATTTCAAATCATGGATATTTGTTTCGGGTATTTCAATGAGGGATTTGATAATTCCATTGCCTTGGGAGAATGTCCTTACAAAGACAAATTAAAGCCAAGACATACGGGTGGGGCATCTTGTTTTATGTATGATTCTGATGCAGATGGAGATAAGGAGTTGGTGATTTCAAACATTGGATTTCCGCGATTTACCTTTTTAAAGAATGGAAAGTCTCAAGCCAAATCTTATTATGACACCATGATCGCCGTGGATACTTTGTTTCCACAAAATACAGTTGCCGCCAATCAAATGTTGTTTCCAGCAGGTTATTATTTGGATATTTCAGGGGATGGCGTGCAGGATTTGGTTATCGCGCCGAACAATTTCACAGATGTAAAAGAGACACAGCAGATTTGGTATTACAAAAACAAGGGACAGTACAACAAACCTTCTTTCGAATTGATTAAGACCAATTTGTTTTCAGAAAAAACCTTGGATTTAGGCGCGCGAAGCGCGCCGGTTTTCGTAGACATTGACGCCGACGGCGATCAAGATTTATTGGTGGCCTCAAATGGCGATTATGCGGCTACCAAAGGCATTGCTGATCCACTATTTCTATTCAAAAACACTGGTACAAAGACATCTCCAAAGTTTGAATTGGTGGACAAAGACTACTTGAAGTTTTCACAATACAAATTCCGACATGCCATACCCAATGTGGGTGATGTAGATGGCGACGGGGACCTAGATTTGCTTGTGGGAACGCTGAAAGGAAAAGTGGCTTATTTTACCAATAATGCAGGAGCGGGGAAGCCTGTTTCTTGGAGTTTTGTTGATTCTAACTTGTTAAGCAAACAACCCAATTTTGACGAATCCAATGCGTCTCCCTGTATGTATGATTACAACAAAGATGGCAAAATGGATATTTTGGTAGGTTATTACAATGGTCGAATTTCCTTGTTCGAGTGCAAATCAATTAGCCCATTAACCTACGAAGAGAAAACCAAAAATGCATGGGGTGCTCGAGGCAATGAATGGCGCAGTGATGTGTTTCCCCAAGAGTGGAAATCGTTTGGATATGCATCGCCTCGCATTTATGATATCAACGGCGATGGCAAAGTGGAGATGATTGTCGGTACTGCATACGGCTATAGTCGTTTGTATACCATTGATGGGCATCCTTACACGGACTCCTTGTTTGCGGATACCACTTGGTTTTACGAAAAGAGATTCGCCGATTCATCCCTGCCATCGATGGGCTCCCGCATCATTCCCGCATTCGTAGAACTCACTGGAGATACACTCATGGAAGCGGTTTTTGGTTTGGGCAGAGGTGGACTTCAATGGGCAAGTTCACTGAATGCAACAAAACCTTTAATCGGCGTAAAAGACATGAAAAAGTTGGATGTGCAGGTTTATCCCAATCCCAGTAAAACCATTGTAAATATTGAAAGGGGAAGTGATTCGCAGGGTGAACTTCAACTGTCTATTTACAATCTCCAACAAGATCTCGTCTATCAAACGCATTTATTGCCCAATGAAATGGGTGTTGGAATCCCTGTTGAATCATGGTCACCTGGCATTTATTGGTTGAAAATCTGGGACCATTCGGGGAATGTAGCCAACAGTAAGCTGGTTAAATTGCCTTGATGGCGGTTTCCCCAATGGTATAATGATGGGTACAATGCGCTACCCATTCGTCCTCCCGGTTCGATGCGATCATCAGCGCTCGATTGCCCAAGTAATCAGACAATAGGGTTTGAAAAACCTCTGTGCCCGCTTTGTCGAGATTTGTCAGGGGCTCATCAACAATGACCAAGGGGTGTTCTCCCAAAATGGCAGAACATAATTTCACCCGTTGTTTCATGCCAGAAGAAAAGGTTAGCAGTTGTTTCGATTGTGTATTTTGGCTGAATCCGCAAATATCCATCAACAATCGCAATGTGATGGATGACTGAAATCCCTTGATTCTTTGATGGAAATCAAACCATTCAGACAAGGTAAACTCTTCAGGCAATTCCATTCCCGGCGATGCCAATGAAACGTATTTGTGCCACTGAGATTGATTGATTGCGACACCATCATTGTTGAACCAAGAAATGGATCCTTCGGTGGGATCGGTTTGCCCCGCCAACATCAACGTAAATGTAGACTTTCCTGCACCGTTGGCCCCAAGAACGGCCAATCTCAATGGCGCTTGGTTTGGGAGCGAAAAGGAGAGATTCAAATGGATACCCTGAAACAACCAGGAACGGTGATAGTTTTTTCCGCAGTTGTTGAGTATTATTTCCATCGTTATTTCGCGATGTAACCCTTCATGATGCCACGATCAGATTCTTTGATGAATTGCAGAATCTCGTCGCGCTCTGTGGTGGGTGAGAATTCTGTCTCAATGATTTTGATCGCCTTTGCGGTGTTGTAGCCCTTCACAAAGAGTGTTCGGTAGATGTCCTGTATTTCCGTGATTTTCTCGGTGGAAAAATCCCTTCGCCTTAACCCAACACTATTGACACCTTCGTAACTCAGCGGTTCACGCGCGGCTTTTGTGTAAGGTGGCACATCTTTTCTGACCAAAGAACCACCGCTAATCATGGCGTGGCGACCTACTTTCACGAATTGATGCACCAAGGCAGCGCCACCCAAAATTGCCCATTCGCCGACAGTTACGTGACCCGCAACTTGAACGCTATTGGCCAAAATGCAATAGTCTTCCACAACTACATCATGAGCAAGGTGCACGTAGGCCATCAGCAATACATTGTTACCGACTTTGGTTACGCCTGAGGCTTTCGTCCCTTTGTTGATGGTAACATATTCACGCACCGTGGTGTTATTACCAATAATGGTAAGGGTTTCTTCTCCATCGAATTTTAAATCCTGCGGTATCGCCCCGATAGAAGCTCCGGGGAAAATGCGGCAACCTTTACCGATTCGTGTACCTTTAAAAATGGTTGCTCCCGACATTACATGGGTACCTTCGCCAATTTCAACATCCGCGTGAATGGTGACAAATGGATCAATGATAACATGGTCAGAAATCTTCGCAGATGGATGAACGTAGGCAAGTGGTTGAATCATGTTGGCGTTGTTTTATGAAAATCCTAAGAGTACGAATTACGATATTTTTACGATTTGGGCCATCATTTCAGACTCACAAACCAGTTTTTCACCTACCCATGCACGGCCACGCATGATGCATAACCCTCGTCTCACAGGTTCCATTAACTCCAATTTCATGATCATGGTATCACCAGGTACAACTTTGTCTTTGAATTTGGCATTGTCAATTTTCAAGAAATACGTGCCGTAGTTTTCTGGATCTTCCACCGTGCTCAACACCAAAATTCCGCCGCATTGTGCCATAGCTTCCAACTGCAAAACACCCGGCATTATGGGATCACCCGGAAAATGGCCATTGAAAAACGGTTGATCGTAGGTAATGTTCTTGATACCCACCACAGATGTTTCCGTTTTGGCAATGATTTTATCTACCAACAAAAAAGGGTGGGCGTGTGGCAACATCTTCATGACATCCTTTGTGGCATACAAAGGTTTTTCATTGGGATTGTAGTGTGGAACACCATCCTGTTTACGCCGTAGTTCTTTTTTCATGACCTGTTTGATTTTCTTGGCAAATGCCACATTGCTTGCATGACCAGGACGAGCTGCCATGATTTGTCCTTTGATGGGCATCCCCACAAGGGCAAGATCACCGATCATATCCAAGAGTTTGTGACGTGCAGGTTCGTTTTGAAAACGCAAATCCAAGTTGTTCAATATTCCATGTTGTGTAACTTCAACTTTGGGCTTGTTAAATACCTCTGCCAATCGATCCAATTCATTTTGCGCTACATCGCGATCAACTACCACAATTGCGTTGTTCAAATCTCCGCCTTTGATCAAATTGTTGTTCAGCAAATACTCGAGCTCATGCAGGAAGCAAAAGGTCCGGCAAGGACTGATTTCCTTTTTGAACTCAGACATATTTGTGATGGCTGCATGCTGACTTCCTAGAACGGGGGAGTTGTAATCAACCATTACCGTCAACCGATAATCATTCACAGGCATGGCAATAATTTCTACTTTGTTCTCTTCATCCGTAAAGTTGATATTGTAAGGAATCTCAAAATACTCTCTTTCCGCATCCAATT
>JALQWO010000138.1 GCA_023258655.1 Bacteroidia bacterium | reverse complement strand
TCATACCCTGCACCTGAGTTACAAACAAGTACAAGATGCTAGAATCCTTGCTCAGGGTACTCGGCCCGTAAAAATGCCCCGATGGCATCCCGGCCTTGGAGCCATAAATGGCCTCGGCATGCTTGCTGGTCCACCGACCCAATTCCTTGAGCAATTTTGTTTGTTCCGGGGTGATGCTACCATCGGCTTTGGGACCGATATCCAACAGCAGGTTCCCTCCCATCCCCAAACACTCTGAAAAAATGCGAATCACCTCGTTGGTTGATTTCATCATGGTATCATTCGGACGCCATCCCCAGTTATCGTTGCTCGTTAGACACAACTCCCAAGGCGCGCGATGATATTGTCCGTCCCGCCCCATCAACAAGGGCTGATGAATCGGCATATTTTGTTCCGGGGTGGCATAATCGCCGAAGCCCTGCAATCGTCCATTCAAAATGGCATTGGGGTTCACGCTGAGAATATCCCTTCTGATTTTGGCCGCATTCCATTCGGCATTGCTGTGCTCCCAATCCCCATCAAACCAAAACAAATCGGGGTTGTACAACCGACTGAGTTCGCCAATTTGACCGTGCATAAATTCCAAAAACATTCGCCATCGGAACGTATCGGCACCGTCAATCTTATACCGTCCTTGATCCTTGAAAAATCCGGGATAGTTTCCGTGCGACCAATCCAGCAAAGAATAATAGGCCCCGAATTTGAGTCCTTCCGCGCGCAAGGCGGTCACAAGGGGAGTCATGACATCCCTTCGCGCTGGGGCATTCAATAAAATGGGCGACTGATCCATCACACTCAAGGGGTGCTTGGGATTCCACAAGAAAATTTCAGCGGGCTTCTTCTTGCCTTTGGGATAGGCGAGCGGCTCTTGGGCGTTGTTGCTCCAAGGCGAAGGCGGGGTCAACTGCTGCGTGGGGTACATGGCCACACCATCGTGGTGTTTGGTGGTAATTACCGCATATTGTGCACCACTCTCCTTGATGAGGGCAGCCCATGCTTTGGGATCATATTTTTCTGCACCAAAGCGCTGCAACTGCGACATATACTGAGGGTAAGTGGTTTGTCGGCTGTGAAAACTCCAGCTTTCTGTGGTCCCATCTACTGAATAAATACCCCAATGGATAAAGATGCCCAATTTCGCATCGGCGAACCATTCCATTTTGGGCTCCAGGCTGTCCGTCGTTGGCATCGCCATACTTCCCTTGCCTATTGAGGACCCCGAGAGTCCCAGGAGCGCCAAAAAAACCATCGAATACCGCTGAGATTTCATATTTTGCGGGCAATTTACCACGGAAATCGGATATGCGGAAAGTTTTGGTCTCGGGATGCTTTGATATGATGCACAGCGGTCACATCGCCTTTTTAAAAACAGCGGCGGAATACGGACAGGTCTATGCTTGTATCGGGAGCGACGAAACGGTGTATTCTTTAAAAGGTCGCTACCCCGTGGTGAACCAAGCCGAGCGTAAATATTGCTTAGAATCGTTGGATTGTGTGTATGAGGCGAGAGTGAGCAGGGGCGATGGACATTTGGACTTTTTACCGGAACTGTTAGAAATTCAGCCCGATATCTTTGTGGTTAACAGCGATGGGGATTCATTGTTTAAGCGAGAATTAATGTCGGAAAAGGGCATTGAATACGTTGTTTTAGACCGAATTCCGGCCAACAACTTACCGCCGCGCAGCACTACGGCTTTGCGGACGGTGTGCGACATCCCTTTTCGTTTGGATTTGGCGGGTGGATGGTTGGACCAACCGTTTGTCAATGGGCTGGCCAGCGGACCTGTGATCACCATCTCGGTGGAACCCACGCACGACTTCAATGCCAGAAGTGGTATGTCGAGCAGCACACGCAACGCCGCCAAAGTCCTTTGGCACAACACCATACCCAACGGAGACCGGGCGTTATTGGCCAGGATGTTGTTTTGTTTTGAAAATCCACCAGGGACAAAAGAGGTGGCGGGATCGCAGGACGCGATTGGCCTGGTGTACCCTGGATTCAATTGCTTGAATTACGGGGGTGGTGAATACTGGCCCAATGAAATTATATCGGAGCAGGGGGAGGCGGTTTTACAATTTTTAGAATCTCGGCTTTGGTTATGGCCTCTCGGGGAGCGGGCAAAAGGGTATTCGGTTTTGGAAAACACGCAGGTGAGTGGTGAGGCGGCGGTGGCCTTGGCCGCCGCCGCCCAACAGCTCTTCGCAGCAGCAAGAAATGAATGCGGTGGCAGTTGGACAATCGATGACAGCCTCTTTCGAGGCACAAATTGCCATGTTTCCGAACATGACATCCGACCACATCAATCAAACCATCAACGAAATTTATGCGATGCACCCTTGGGTGCTTGGACACAAATTATCCGGCGCTGGAGGCGGCGGATACCTCGTTTTATTTGCAGAACAATCCATACCCAATACCCTACAAATCAAAATCAGAAGGGCCCAGCACTAAGCCCAGGTAAAACAGTCAACCCACAATTCCATGAGATATATTTACGCACTTTTCTTTATGTGGGCTATCGCCCATAACCTCAACCCCCTCCTCATACCGGTACTCAAGGAAGTTTGCGTACTGAGTGATTTTCAGTCGGCCCTGGTCGACTCCGCCTTTTATATCGGCTATTTCGCTTTTGCCCTGCCCGCGGGAGCCTTCATCAAGGCCAAAGGCTACAAAAATGCCATCGCATTGGGGTTGTTCTTTTTTGGAGTCGGCGCCGCCATCGTAGGCCTCTTTGGATCCCAACAAAACTACCCCATGGCCCTGTTGGGCTTGTTTGTCATGGCCGCAGGACTCACCTTCCTTGAAACAGCGGCCAACCCATTGGTGACCTTGCTGGGCGACCCCAACACAGCAACCACCCGTTTGAACCTCGCCCAATCGTTCAACGGACTCGGCGCCACATTGGCGGCGTTTTTCGGGGGTATTGCCCTGTTTGCAGACAGAGAAACAGAATTGGTCCACTTCATCGAAACCACCGGCAAAACAGCAAGCAGCGCTGAATGGCTTGAATTCCGGGCTCAAGGACTGTTCATGCCCTATTTCATCGTGGCCGCCATCACCATTGCCTTCGCCAAATTCATCCGAAGACCCAACATACAGATAGAACCCATCGCTACCGATACACTGAGTGATATACCCAATTTTGTCAATCCCAGCGAACCCTACTTGCAACCCGGCCTCACCCCTTGGCAACAAATACAAACCCTGCTAAAAACCAAGAATTTCAAACTCGGACTGCTCACCCAGTGCTGCTATGTTGGGGCCCAAATTGGTGTAGGAAGCTTTTTCATCCGTTATGCCACCACTTATGGACATGTAAACAGCTCTGTGGCCGCCACGGGCCTTTCTCTTGGTCTGTTGATGTTCATGATCGGTCGGTTTACAGGCACCTTTTTGATGCGATGGATTGCCCCAGCAAAGCTGCTATTCTTGACTGCTATTGCGGCGGCCATGATAGGATTTACCATAGCCTTAACAGGCAACGTCACCGGATTTTGGCTACTCATCCCACTGCATTTTTTCATGAGCATCATGTTCCCCACCATTTTTAGCCTGTCTCTCTCTACCTTGAACAACGCTCCACCCATGGCATCGTCGCTCCTGATTATGAGCATTGTGGGCGGCGCTTTCTTTCCCCTGGCGATGGGCGCGATATCGGACGCGCTCGGACTTCAATACGCTTACTTCGTACCCGTTTTTTGCTTCGTTATGGTGGCCTATTTTGCCAATCGCATCACCCCTAAAAACACCTGAATCATGCCACAATACGCATTCGCCCTGGACTTAAAAAATGACCCGCATTTGATTGCACAGTATGAAGCACATCACCAAGCCGTATGGCCCGAAGTCATTGATAGCATCAAACAATCGGGGATCCTCGCCTGCGATATTTATCGGGTGGAGAATCGCCTCACCATGGTCATTCAAACCACCCCCGATTTTGATTTTGAAGCCAAAGCCCTAGCCGATGCCCAAAACCCGAAAGTACAAGCTTGGGAAACATTGATGTGGGAATACCAGCAGGCCATCCCAACAGCAAAACCCGGAGAAAAATGGGTGCGCATGAAACACATATTTGCGTTGCCCTAAAAAATAACAAGAATCAGACGGTGAGTTCGCGCCAACACCCCAACTATTTTCTAAATTGGCGGGGTGAAACACAAAAAAGAAACCCTCACACTAGGACAGCTCGCGGCGGATAAAATTG
>JALQWO010000137.1 GCA_023258655.1 Bacteroidia bacterium | reverse complement strand
TGTGTATCCGGCTACATAGATATCATTGTTTGCATCAACGACAACCGCATTGTATTGATCCCCAAAATCACCCACTCCGTTAATTAGTGTTTCCCATTGAGAGGCAATTTGGGCAGATGATGTTTGGCTAAAGGATTGTAAAAGGATGGTGACTAAAACAGTGAATTTTTTCATGTGGATTATCTGTGCAATTGACAGGTCCTAATACACATGAATCACCAATCACCCCCAACAAAATGATAAAAAAATATCACACCCGCTAAAGGAATCATATCGCTTCCCAACGATAAAGCAAATGGAAGCTTAAACAGAACGTAACGAATCAATTCATCAATACACCACCACTTTTTTCGTGGTCTTGGCATCGCCAAGGGTGATTTCTACCGTATAGATTCCTTTTGACCACATCGATGTATTGAAGTTGGCACGATCACCGCCCACCTGTGAAATTTCCGCCACCGATTTTCCCATCACATCCCTAACTATTACGCGCGATCCCTCCAAGCGGTCTCCCTCCAGCGAAAACTGTCCGCTGGCCGGATTGGGATATAAATTCACCGCATTCGCTAGCGTTTGATCCGAATTACGCAAGGCATAATTGGTGGTGAAGCTATACTCAAAATAACTACCGAAATCCGCGATAAACGTCTTCAAAATGGCATTGGTGGTCGCATTCCTCAATCGTACCGCGCCCGTCCCCTGAGCCGTGTTTGCCCACCAATTCAGCCCATCCAAACCGTAATCATACACAATCAACTTGTAACAACCATTTAGGTTCAGCGTATACGTTGTGGTTTTGTTGGCTACGGTGAAACTATCTTTTACCACCACTTTGTTGTCGGCATCCAGCAGCTTGAACGCATTCTCCGTGGGGAAATTGTTGGTTCGGAATTCAATTTTGAAATTGCCCGGCAACACATCGGGAACCGTTACTTCGCTATGCATCTCGCTATTCAACGAATACTCATCCACCACGCCGTTGACTTCGGATACCTCACAGTGAAACACATTGTTTGATCCCTTCATGCCGTAGGCCCACAAATCCCACGTCGGCAACAAGATTGTGGCGGTATCCAACGACGCCAAATTGCCGGCCCAATGCCAGGATTGCTTCACCGAGGCATCATTCATCCAATAGGTAAATTTGATGGTTTTAACCGCTGTTTTTCCGGTATTTTGAACCAATACAGTAGGCTGAGCACACATCGGATTGGCTTTGGAGAATTCGTAATCTCCCGTGGGTCGCAATACCTCCACAATCCGCACATCGTTGTTGAAATTCATGTCGCCATACTCCACCAACTGATGCGCAACGATATATCGATAATCACCCGATTTCACGGGCTGTGAAATTTCATAATCGATGGTCTCTGTTTTTCCCGGGGTCACAAACTTTGTAATCTCATGCTCCATCAACTTCGAGCGCCAACCTGGACACCATCCCTGTCTCGGGATCAACCAAGTGCCCCCTTGGGCAATCATGGGATTCACCGAACAATCCATCACCGAACTCCAGCTCAAGGAATTCCCAGCAACATTCAAGGTGTGCGTAATGGGGCCGCCGTTCTGTTCAAACTCTCCCTCCGAGCCATGACCTGTAATGGTAGAACGGAGTTTGAATGACTTCGCGGCCGCCGACAAAGGCACATTCACCGGAGCAAACACATTGTTGTTCAAAATGCTGTTGATTCCCGGTCCACCCATCCGCGCACCACCCTGCCATAGTTGATTCAACGACAATACAGGACGTACGGGCTTGCCCACAATGAACAAAAATTCCATTTCCATTTGCTCTTGATATTGACCACCCATGGCCACAACCAATCGCTTATTGCCCTTCAACAAAGGCGCAAAATCCGTCATGTCGAAATACCAACTCTTCCCCGCCATACCCAAATCCAAATTGATTCCATAAGGGGTAACAAATGAAACCAATTCGTTGTACCAGGGAAAACGCAAAGAATAATTCAATTTTACCAAATCCAGCACACCCTCCGACTTTACAACAATAGAATCCAATAGCACGCCGGTTTCTCCCTTATAAACCATGGATTTCCGGGCCTCGTACAAAGAGAAGCTGCTATCAATTTTTAACAAATCGTGGGTCACAATGCCGGCGCCCGATTTGTCTTCGATGCGATAGCGGTTGATGCTGTTTGACGGCCTAACCAGTGAGTCCCGTTGTTCCATTGCCATCACCGAGCGCGCATAATTTCCGGTCAGCAATGTCATTACCGGCTTGTTTTTGGATTCAATAAAATTTCGGCTAAGATCATCGCCACGATCAAAGGTCCACGCGGTATTCTTCCCAGCGGACACCTTGCTAGATACAGCATTTCCGAAGGATGTGCCCGACCCTTCTTGAAAGGGATAATATCCCACCAAATTGGCGTAATTGGGATGAGAAGGATCGATGTTTTTGTTCATCCAATCTTTGATTTCTGTAGCGGATAACGCCTTATTCCAGATACTGAGCTGATTGATCTTCCCTTTGTAATTGTTGTTACCAACTTGGTCAGTACCGAGAATAACATTTTTCAAAGCCATGGCCTTGGTCTTGCTGGTTCCAGACAGCCAGAGGGTTCCGTTGAGATAGATGGACATATTTCCTGTCGCACTGTTTTTGGTAAAAACCCAATGATTCCAATTGCCCTCGTATTCTGCGGGGGTGGCGCCTTTGTTGATGCGATCATACCCACCGGCAGCAAATCCACAATCGAAATAGATACTGGCATCGGACCAAGGAAAATGAATATTCAATTGTCTTTGGTTGGGATCGGTGTTCCAACCATAGATGACAGAGGTATTGGTGGGCAACGCATTGGCATCGCCTTTGGCCCAAAATGCGATAGATATCTCCTTGTTGATGGTGGAAAAACTGTCGGCCGCGAGGGTAATTTGTCCATTCGACGACAGATCCACTGCATAATTGTTGTTGGCGCACAACATGCTCACCGCAGTATCGGTATATCCAGCCAACACCATGGCTTGTCCGGGCGAAGCATTTGTAAAAGCAAATTCAATCAGCAGATTGCTCTTGCCATCCCACGTGAAGGGCGTGTGAAATACAATTTCATTTGTGCCTGACACGAAGTCGACGGTGTTGTAATAGGTTTCGGTAAAACCCGTAAGCAAGGGCGAAGCGGCACTCAATTGATTCAGCGATGTTTGCTGCATGCGAATCCTCAGAAAATTGGCTTTCCCCGCCGCTTGTGCATTCAACGCAATACCTTGTATATCGCCCGCGGAAAATCCGGCATCCAAGAGTTCTTGTGCGCGATACAGGACTTGGGTTTTCCCAGATTGTTGTGCGGTATTGAGTGCATCTTTGAGGTTATTGCTGGCTTTTCCTATGGCAAATTGCGCGGTATTGGATTTGGACGATACCGACACCCGCTTCACGGTGTAATCGTAGTAATCATATACGGGTTTGGTGGTGTAAGGGAATTGGCTACCAGAAAAGTTCGAAACCACAAATTTGGGCGCCGTTTGGGGGATTACCTCCACTTTGGATGAATCCACCAAGAACGTATTGCAGGAATAATCCCACTCACCACAGCCCTTGTTCCGGTTGGTTCCATCTGATACCAAACCATTTTTACAACGCATGGCGTATCGCAAAATGATCTTTTCATACTCCAGTTTGCCATCGGGGAAATTGGCGATGGTATCCCGGTTGTTGGTGGCATAATGGATGGTTTTTACCCGGATGGTATCACCGGCATTCTGGGCTTTCACAAACATGGGGAGCAAAAAAAGCGCAATTGCTGTGGCAGTATGTCTCAAACACTTCAACATGGAATGATCAATTTTATTCATGGGTCAACCCCCAAAAATACAGAAAGGGGGACTTAACTCCCCCATTCCTGATCAATCTATTGCGATTTTTGCAAAAAGTTGTTAGACAAGAACGTATAAATCCTGCTCACAATCCCAACCTGGCCTTTTTTGTTGCCGTGCGATCCCAACATCGCAAAATCGAGGAGAAAATCTTACAATTTCTGCCTTCGATTGTTTCCTATGCGATAGCCCCTACGTCTCAACCAAAACCATGAACCGATCCCAGTCCCTGCGCGACTTACGACCCGAAATTCACACCGATGCCACCCGCAGTCCCTTGCCCTTGGAGCAATTTCAAAACGAGGTATTACGTCCGATTTTGAAGTTTCAGAACGATGTTTTTGTGGCTTACATCCGGGCCTATCTGGGCGATGTGGTCTGGCCTACGCGAACCGCCGCCTTGGAAGAGTTCATCAAAACGCGCTTGCAAAAGGACCTCGCCTTGCGCAACACCTGTCTCGGGATCAC
>JALQWO010000136.1 GCA_023258655.1 Bacteroidia bacterium | reverse complement strand
AGAAGCGCATTTCTTTGGGCTTGAAGCAATTGACTTCACATCCTTGGGATAACTTGACTGCAGATATTTTAGAAGGTACCAAAGTGAGCGGTAAGGTGGTTTCTGTGGCTGATTATGGTGCATTCATTGAAATCAAACCCGGTGTAGAAGGTTTGGTTCACGTGAGTGAAATGAGCTGGAGCTCACATTTGCGTAACCCTTCTGAATACTTGAAGGTTGGCGATGATGTGGAGGCTTTGGTACTTTCATTGGATCGCTCTGAGCACAAAATGTCTTTGGGTATCAAGCAATTGACCCAAGATCCTTGGATCGACATCGAGAACAAATATGCCGTTGGTAGCAAACACACAGGTATTGTGAAGAATTTGACTTCTTATGGTTTGTTCTTGGAGTTGGAAGAGGGAATTGATGGTTTGGTTCACGTGTCTGACTTGAGTTGGAACAAGAAAATCAAGCACCCCAGTGAATTCACCAAGAAAGGTGACAAATTGGAAGTGGTTGTATTGGAAGTGGACAAAGAAAATCGTCGCTTGAGCTTGGGCCACAAGCAGTTGGAAGAAAACCCATGGGAAACCTTTGAGAGCATCTTCTCAATTGGATCAATCCATGAAGGTACTGTGATGTCCGTAAACGACAAAGGTGCCACCATCCAAATGCAATATGGTGTAGAGGCATTTGCACCTTCTCGTCACATCAAGAAGGCTGACAACACCACCATGTCGGATGACGAAACTTTGGAATTCGAAGTTATTGAGTTTTCAAAAGATGCCAAGCGCATCATTGTTTCTCATACCAACATTTGGAAAGGTGCTGAAAGAGCAAGCAAAGAAGCCGATAACAATGCAAAAGACAAGGCGCGTAAGAACGCAACCAAAGTGGTGAAGAAAATCAACCAAACTTCAGAGAAGTCTACTTTTGGAGAATTGGATGCATTGACCGCATTGCGTGCTCAGTTTGAAAAAGCTGAAAAGAGCGAGTCTAAAGCCAAGGCTGACAAAGTAGAAGCAGACAAAGTCGCCGCAGCAAAGGTGGAAGCGCCTGCCGCTAGCGCAGCTACCCTGAAGTCTTTGTCAGGTGTTGGTCCAGCCATGGAAAAGCGCATGATTGCTTTGGGTGTTAACAGCATCGACGACTTGAAAGGTTTGACTGAGGACAAAATTGCTGCTATGACCGCAGAAGATGGAAAAATCTCTGCCGATCAGTGGGGTAAATGGATGGAAGAAGCCAAATCACTCTAAAAAATAAAATGATAGGAGAAAAGCCTCGCTTCGGCGGGGCTTTTCTTTTTTGGAAGTTATCTTTGTAAGAATGACAGAACAACTTGTCGCGGCATTTTTGATCAGTGTTTTACACGGATTCATCCCGGGCCACTGGTTGCCTTTTTTGGCTTTGGCCAAAAAGATGGGTTGGTCCAAAGCGCAAACCCTACGCTACACAGGATTGGCTGCCATTGCCCACGCTGCAGGAACCGTGATCATCGGTTTGGTTGTGGCCCAACTGACATTATTGGGACTTCATGCGTCCAATTCGGCTTCAGCATGGATTGCCAATACACATTTTGAAACCATCGGTGCCGTAATCATGGTTTTGTTGGGTCTTTGGTTTTTATACCGCCATCATCGCCATCACCATTTCCATTTTCCAAACAAAGCCACCAACAAGGAAGGAAAATGGGCCTTTGGGGTTGTCTTAATTTCTTTGTTTTTATCGCCTTGTATGGAGATAGAGTCCTATTTCTTCACCCTCGCTCCGCTCGGGTGGAGTGTTATCCTTACTTTGGTCGTTGTCTATGCACTCACCACATGGCTGAGCATGATGGGTGGGGTTTGGATCGGTTTTCAAGGTTTGGAGCGATGGAATTCGCACCGACTCGAACACAATGCAGGTGTGATTACAGGGGTTGTGATGATTATCTCAGGCTTGATGTTGGCTTTTGCTTAATCCCCAAATAGCCATCAATCAAACCGTGTACTCCATAAAGAACAGGCAGTAAACATATCGCCATGCCCAACTTGTATATGTAATTGATGGTGCCTACTTGCAACACCCAAATCAAATCATATTTGCCTCCGAGATAGAAAGCAATGACCAGGACAATGTAACTGTCAATAAACTGACTCACCAACGTGCTTCCCGTCGCGCGTAGCCAGATAAACCGATCGCCCGTTTTCTCTTTGAGTTTGGTAAAAATCACGGCGTCCACAATTTGTCCGACCAGAAAAGCCACCAGTGATCCCAAAATGATCATCAAACCTTGCCCAAAAACAGCATTGAAGGCAGATGACATGTCGGACAGTCCCTGGTTTTTGCCACTTCCAAGCCAAAAGTCAGCGCCCTCTAAGTTCATTGCCAATCGCACAGCAACAAAAGCGTAAACCAACAATCCTGCGGCTATCCACGAAAGTTTCTGAACACCCTTTTTCCCGTAATATTCATTGATCAAATCGGTGAGAATGAATACGATGGGCCACAATATCACACCAGCCGTCATGTCGAAGTTGAATTTGCCACCCAACAAATGAATGCCTGCGGCACTTATCCCCAGCGTTTTCTCCAACGAGAAAATTTTCGCACCGATAAATTCTGCCACGATGGCGTTGGTGAGAAACAACATCCCCAACACCAAAAACAGGTGTTCTTTTTTGCGATGCACAGTTTGTTCAGTCATGTTGGATGCAAAAGTAATGGAATTGAGTCCTCACAATTAGACAATGCTTGGATTGTCGATATCACTCGCAGCGCGACAATGAATTTGGTCGGATTTTTGTTTAACCCAATGGCATGATCAAACGCATTTTCACATTCATCATCATTTGTGGCTTCGTTTCTGTAGCGATGGCACAGTATTCGTTTGATCAGTTGATGTCGTTTGGATTGCGCTCCGATGAAAAAGGAGATTATCCAACTGCCATTGTGAGTTTGGATCAGGCCATTGAAATGAAGCCTCAGGAGGACATTGCTTGGCTGACCCGCGGGGTGGTGAGGGTACATATGAAAGACTATGGTTCCGCTGTGGTGGATTTCAACAAGGCCATTTTGCTGAACCCCGATCGAAACCAAACCTATCTGTATCGGTTTATCGCATACAAGGAAACCGAAAATTATCAATTTGCCTTTTCTGATATCAATCGATACTTGGGTGAAGAAACGGAAGATACGTTTGCCCATCAGGAGCGTATGGATTTATCAATGTTGTTGTCGGAATACGAGACGTTTCAAGCCGACTTTGAATGGATGTTTGCCAAATTGGGCGATGCCATGTTGGACGAATACGGTTACGGCAAGAAACAATTGCAGCATTTTGAAAAGACGAAACAAATGTCTGTGTATGCGAGAATTTTGGGCACCACTTACGGGAAATATCCAGAAAGTAAATCCTTGAAAGCCCACTACGTCGCCGCTACATTCCAGGCAGAACAATTTGCCACGTGTTTGAAGTTGGTGAATGAGTTATTGGAGCAGTATCCTAACAATTCCAACTATCAACGATACAAGGCCGATGCATTGTTTTATCTGAATCGCATCGATGAAGCTGCTGAGTTGTATGCCAGTTTGTTGAAAATCATGCCCAATGATGCGGATTTGCTGGCCGATTATGGTCATTGTCTGTTGCAACAGGAAAAATGGATAGAAGCCGATGAATGGTTGAGCAAATCAATCAAACTAAAAAATAGCGCTCCTGCATATGCTTATTTGGGCAGAGGTATCGCCAGATACAACCAGGGCAAAACGGGTTTGGCTTGCGTAGATTGGGAAAGAAGTTATCAATTGGGTGAGAAAGCAGCCAAAAAATGGTTGGATGCACATTGTAATCAATAAGTTGGAAAAGCGTGAATATGAATGTGAATAGGGTGTCTTGGATCAATAGTATTGGACTATTGTTATTTGTTAGTGTTAGTGCAGTGGCCTCTTGTCAGACTTCCACGAAGCCTGTACCGTCTGCGCCAAAGGACTCTTTTCATTGTGTTGTAGTACCCCCGCAACAATTAGACTTTTTTCGAAAACAGCCTGCTGTACAGTTTTGGCAAAAAGTGATTCTATTGACCAAAGATTCAGCCATTGTGGTTCACAAGGATAGTAGGAATATGATCGATGTGATTTCGGCCAAGGAATTGGATTCTTTGGTGAATTATGCTCGATTGGAACAAACGGCGCAATGTTATCGCGACGCATTTGGCTATGAAACCTGTGAGTTGGTGAAATTTGTTCGCGGCAAACGGGAGTTTTTTGATTTTAAAAAGGTGGGTCCACTAGTGGATGACGCAAAATTGATATTTGACGAGATTGGTGTCAATCCTATTTACGCCCAATTGATTTTGTTGATTGAATCGCCCAACAACCCCAAAGCAAGGTCAATCAGTGGCGCAGTGGGACATTATCAATTGATGCCTTT
>JALQWO010000135.1 GCA_023258655.1 Bacteroidia bacterium | reverse complement strand
CAACAATATCACGGCATCGATCAATATCCTTCAGAACGCTATCAGCGAGACTTTGATGGCAACTGGGGCATATTCGACGAACCCTATCTGCAGCATTTCATTCGGTGCATGGACACCCTAAGCGATGGCAAAAAACCTGTCTTTGCCTCCATTTTTACCCTGTCGTCCCACCACCCCTACACCATTCCAAAACCCTATCAAGGAAAACTGCCTGGAGACGCTGGCACCGTGCAGCACACCATCGCCTACACCGACATCGCCCTGCGTAAATTCTTCGAAAACGCAGCCAAAAAACCTTGGTTTGAGAATACCGTGTTTGTGATCACTGGGGATCATACGAGTCACTCCGACAAAGAATATTTCTACAGTCAAAGTGGTCATTACGAAGTACCGGTATTGATTTACGCGCCTGGGGTTGACATCCGTTCTAACCTCATCGCGGGTCGCTCCAACAACCAATCATCGCTCAAAACAACTACCGATCCGGCCACTTCACTTACACCGGGATGGCAAAACGCACTGCTTTCGCCTTGGGCCAAGAACCTGTCCGACTCCCTCATTCAACTGGCCACACAAAAAACCCTGTCACAATGCGATATCCTGCCCACCGTTTGGAGTCTGCTGGGATCGCCGAATGAGAAATCGAACAGCCAACCGCGCTTGGGTTTTGGCAGAAGCGTTTTTGACCCCGATTACCTGGGTTATTCCACGCACTTCGACAAAGACTTGTATTACATCATTCAGTATCCGTATGTATTGGCTTTGAACCAACGCGGCGAAGTGGTGGATTACCACAAACAAATCCGCAATCAACCGAAAGGAACCCCTGTGCCGCCAAACGGACCTCAATTTGAATGGATGCGCGCTACCCTACAAGCACAAATGATAGAATATAGCCAACGCATCAAAAACAATCGTTGGGAATAAGCCCATTTACACCTTGAAACCAATCCCACCCGATGCCATGTTGGGTTTCACCTCGGTGGTAAACTCCTCCACGTCGTCGTAAGTGAGCGTCTCAATCGCCTTTTTGGTATACTTGGCCTTGGCCAATTCGCTCAAACGCAGGTGCTGATTCCGGATGGCTTCCTCAATCACCTTGCGCACTGCCCTACCATTGCCAAAATACTTGTCACGTGTCTTGTACATGAAGTCGATATATCTCATCAAATGATCCGCTGCTTTGGGTTCCGGTGTGATGTTGTGGTCGCGCAGCTGATTCAAAGCAATGGTATACAAATCATCGGCATTGTAATCGCGGAATTGGAAAACCCGGTCAAAGCGCGACTTCAATCCCGGATTCGACTCCATGAACTTCTCCATGTTTTGGGTGTATCCAGCCGCAATCACAATAAACTCACCCCGGCGGTCTTCCATACGTTTCAGCAAGGTCTCGATCGCTTCTCGGCCGAAATCATTGCTACCCCCATCGCTCAGGCTGTAGGCCTCGTCGATAAACAATACACCACCCATGGCTTTGTTGATCAATTCTGATGTTTTGATGGCGGTTTGACCTACATATCCCCCCACCAAACTCTGACGATCGCACTCCACCAAATGACCGCGCTCCAGAATTCCCAGGGCCTTATAGATTTGCGCCAAAATGCGGGCCACCGTGGTTTTACCAGTACCTGGGTTCCCGCTAAATACGCTGTGCAAGGAGAATATCTTGCGCACATCCTTGCCCAAACTCTTGTAAAAGCGCACCAGTTTTACCAATTCTTCAATGTCGTGTTTCACCTGATCCAACCCAATCATGCCGCGCAATTTGAGCATGGCCTCCCGCAACAAGTCCTCATCAATGGGTATCTCCGGCAAAATACCTTCGTGTAAATCAAAAATTCGCTTGAGGTCTAATTCGGTGATGGTCGACAGTGTAGCGGCATCCAAATTTTCGGGATGGTCGGTTTTCATGATGCGCAAGCCCAAGTTCATTTTGGCTTCATCCACCATGGAATTGACCAATCGCGCATTGCCAAAAAATTTATCGCGATCGCGGTATTTGTCGGTGAGATACTTCTGAAACAACTTGGTGGCGCCGTCATCAAATTTCACAGAGCGCTTTTCTGCGGCAAAGGTGGCAATTTTCACCAACTCTTGCGGGGTGTAGTCCGGAAATTCATACTGCATCACAAACCGCGATTTCAGTCCGGGGTTCGATTCCAAAAACACATCCATTTCCTCGGGATATCCGGCCACGATGATGGCGATATCGGTGGCATCAGACAATTCTTTCAGCAGGATTTCTATGGCTTCCTTTCCGAAATCTTTGTTGTCTTCGTCCTTCCTTGCCAGGGCATAGGCCTCGTCGATAAACAGTACCCCATCCTTGGCTTTTTTGATGGCTTCTTTGGTTTTGGGGGCTGTTTGTCCGATGTATTCGGCCACCAAATCGGAGCGATCCACTTCCACCACATGTCCTTTTTTGAGCAGACCCATTTCCTTGTAGATCTTTCCCAGCAGGCGGGCTACCGTTGTTTTTCCGGTACCTGGATTGCCTTTGAAGACCGCGTGGAGGTTGATTTTATCGTTCTCATCAAACCCTTTTTCACGACGAAGCGCCACAAACCGCAAGTAATCGGAGTATTCGCGAATTTTCTTTTTGATGGGATCTAGTCCAGTCAATTCATCCAATTCATGCATGATTTGCTCAATGCCTTGGGGCGATTCGTGCGGTTTTCCAGCATCTTCTGATTGGGTTTCTTCTTGATCTTCGAGCAAATCATCCATGTGGACGTATTCAATTTGGGTGAGAGGCACAAAGTCCTCTTCGGTGGCGGCCACATAATCTTCCCCAATTTCAAAGGGCACTTGGGCCAACATATGATCCATGAAAATGACTTCGGCGAAGTATTCTCCTCTCGACCAGGTACCGATTACATCGCTACCCCAACCTATGGTGACGGTAAATTGATCGTCCTCCGGTTTCACAAAGAAAATTTTGGACACGCTGCCTTTGAGGTATCCACTGGCAGTGCGATAATTGAACAGCAACTCAATGGCTATGTCTTTGGATTTGCGGGTTAGGTTATCCAAATTCAACTCAATCCAGACATAACGGGTATTCATCGCATTGAAAACACTGTAGTATTTCCGGGCATTGAGGTCGGTATCACCGCTATTGGATTCGTACAATTTTACCGTATCAATTTTGAAATACGGATTGGCATTGCGCATGAGTCCTACATTTTGAATGTAGAACGTTTTGGTGGCAATCACTTCATCGTCTATGATGGCTTCCCAACGATAGATGCCTTCCTTCCAATAGGTTCCCGGGGTTTTTACGCCCCAACCTTCGCGGACAAAGACCACGGATTCTTCAGGTTGCACTGTACGATCGCAGTTGAGGTAACAGATTTCGTTGTTTTTCTCATCGATACAGCGCATCCGCAGGTTGAGAGTCCAGGCATCCTCATCGAAACGCTTGTTATATAGCGTGACTTCGCAATACACATAGGCCACTTCCATCTCTTCAAATACCGTCCGGTACTTTTTCGTATTGTTCGCCAACCATTCAATGCTAGAATAGGTTTTGATGTCGCGAAACTTGTATAATGCTGTATTCATGAGCGTTAGATTTTGTGAGTCAGCAACCCTTCCTCCCCCGCAATATCTATCTTTCCAATGAATTTTTTTCGGCATAGGGATGAAATAAAAAACAAATCGACGATGGTGTCAATTTTTCAAAATCCAAAATAATTCTCAATTTTTTATTGTACTTTTGCACCTCCGATACGGAAAGACCTCGTAGCTCAGCTGGATAGAGCAACTGCCTTCTAAGCAGTAGGTCACAGGTTCGAATCCTGTCGGGGTCGCCCAGTATTGAGAAATAACGGGGAGTAGCGCAGGCCGGTAGCGCACCTGGTTTGGGACCAGGGGGTCGCAGGTTCGAATCTTGGTATCCCGACTAATACGTCTTCTTAGCTCAGCGGTAGAGCAATTGGCTGTTAACCAATAGGTCCAAGGTTCGAATCCTTGAGGGGACGCAACACGGTCTATTGGTGTAGTGGCAAACATACATCCCTGTCACGGATGTGCCGCGAGTTCGATTCTCGCATAGACCGCCAAATAAACAATAAAAAAGAAGAATGATGAAAAAAGTTTTATCAGGAACTTTCGAATCAGGAAAAAAGGAATTTATAATTGCAGGTAAAGAAATTAATTTGTTAAGAAAACTGAAGAAACTGATTAGAAAGAGAAAATAAAAAAGCGAGAGTAGCTCAGTTGGTAGAGCACAACCTTGCCAAGGTTGGGGTCGCGAGTTCGAATCTCGTTTCTCGCTCCATTGCGGGAGTAGCTCAGTTGGTAGAGCTATAGCCTTCCAAGCTATAGGTCGCGAGTTCGAATCTCGTCTCCCGCTCAATGAGTAAGAGATACTCAGTAGTTTTGGTACCGTTACTG
>JALQWO010000134.1:239-4441 GCA_023258655.1 Bacteroidia bacterium | reverse complement strand
GAAAGAAGTTTCTTTTCTCCCTTTATCTTAGCACTTTCAACACCGCCTATTCAAATTTTATTACCATGAAGTTTTTTATTGACACTGCCAACCTTGCGCAAATCAAAGAAGCCAATGATTTGGGTATCTTGGATGGAGTAACCACCAACCCTTCCTTGATGGCAAAAGAAGGCATCAAGGGACAAGAAGCTATTTTGCAGCATTATAAAACCATCTGTGAATTGGTTGATGGAGACATCAGTGCCGAAGTGATTAGCACCGATTTTGATGGCATGGTAGCAGAGGGTAAAAAGTTAGTGGCCATTCATAAAAACATTGTGGTGAAAGTTCCCATGATCAAAGACGGCATCAAAGCCATCAAATATTTTTCTGACCGCGGCATTCGTACCAACTGCACATTGGTTTTCAGTGCTGGACAGGCCATCTTGGCAGCAAAAGCTGGCGCCACGTACCTATCTCCCTTCGTCGGACGTATCGATGACCAAAACTGGGAAGGCATGGACTTGATCAAGCAAATTGCGGAGATTTATGCCGTTCAAGGTTATGAAACGGAAATATTGGCGGCCAGTGTCCGTACATCTTTGCATATTGTACAGTGTGCACAGCACGGTGCAGATGTAGTCACCTGCCCGCTGAGCGCCATTTTGGGCTTGTTGAAACACCCGTTGACCGACATTGGCTTGGCCCAATTCTTGGCAGACCACGCCAAGGGCAGCAAATAAGGCAATCTAAAGTATTGATAAAATCCATAAGGCCGGAGTTTCATTCCGGCCTTTTTTGTTGTCACTCTAGATATCAATAAATTTGTTGAAGAAATTTATCACTTTTTGTAAACTTTGTTGAATATTCTTTGTTCGTTTTGATATGATCATCACCCTCAGACAGATGCAATACGTAGTTTCGGTAGCGAAGCACGGTAGTTTTTCCAAAGCGGCCGACGAATGTGCTGCTGACCAAAGCACAGTAAGTCAACAAATTAAAACTTTTGAAGACCGCATGAACACCGCTATCTTCGACAGAAGCACCTTACCCATCACAGTTACAGAAAAAGGCAAAGAGATTGTGGCACAGTGTGAAAGCATCATCAACCAAGTAGAAGGGATGATCGCGCCATTTAAGCGCAAAAAATCAATTTAAACAAAACTTCAACCTACGGTTGAACTTCTTCTTTCCATGAGAATGATGTCGCGCCATCTACCGTCGCGCATCTGCCCAATCCGTTCTCGCCTTCCCACGGTGCGAAACCCGAATTTTTCATGCAGCCGAATACTTTTGATATTTTCAGGAAAAATGCCGGATTGTAATGTCCAAAACCCTTGCGATTCGGCGTCTTTCACAATGCAATCCATTAATGCATTGCCAGCCCCCACGCCCTGGGCTTCATTGGCGACATAGATACTCAGCTCCGCCACACCCCGAAACACGTAACGCGGGCTAACCGGACTCAGTGCTGCCCATCCCAAGACCCTTTCATATTCTTTCGCCCTGATGACCCAGCGACAAACTGCTACATGTTTTTGGTCCCATTCATCCCAAGACGCTGACGCCGTATCGTACGTAGCATTCCCCCCGTCGATTCCCTGTTCAAAAATCTGAGCCACGGCCGGATAATCTTCCGATCTCATCGCATCCAAGTAAAAGGGAATGGTTGTCATATAGCCATCTCCCCCATGAATCAATATTGTTCCTTGTTGTTGGGAAAATCCACCGATTTCACATCGCTGATGTAATTCTCCACCGCACCTTTCATGACCTCGTATAAATTGGCGTACCTACGCAAGAACCGAGGGGAAAACTCATTGGTAATGCCCAACATGTCATGCACCACCAATACCTGTCCATCCACACCGCTACCCGCCCCAATTCCAATCACCGGAATGGTGAGGTTTTCAGCCACGCGCTTGGCCAAGTTTGCTGGAATTTTCTCCAACACAATGGCAAAGCAACCCGCTTCTTCCAACATTTTACTGTCGCGAATGAGTTTATCGGCCTCTGCATCCTCCGTGGCCCGCACGGTATACGTGCCAAATTTATAAATACTCTGGGGGGTCAAGCCCAAATGTCCCATCACCGGCACACCCGCTGTCAGGATTCGTTTGATACTCTCCAAAATCTCTTCACCACCCTCCATTTTAATGGCATGAGCCCCGCTTTCCTTCATGATGCGAATGGTTGATGCCAAAGCTTCTTTGCTATTTCCTTGATAGCTACCAAACGGCAAATCCACCACCACCAACGCACGATTCACACCACGCACCACAGAACTGGCATGATAGATCATTTGATCCAGGGTGATGGGCAACGTGGTTTCATGTCCCGCCATTACATTGGAGGCACTATCCCCAACCAAAATAACATCAATACCCGCCTGGTCAACCACCCGAGCCATTGAAAAATCATAGGCCGTTAGCATGGAGATTTTTTCACCCCGGGCCTTCATTTCATGAAGCACGTGGGTGGTAACCTTCTTTTCTTCTTTTTTGTGTATGCTCATGGTAAATATTCATTCTTACATTCGATGAAATCGCGGCGGAATTAACCAATTTTTACCGCAAATGAAGCATCTTTGTAAGAATTCAAAAACAAAAGTAGGATTATTTCCAAATGAAACAGCAATTGCAGCAGTACAAGTACCGTATCCTTTCATTCGCCTTGGTTTGTATCACTTTTTTGACTGCCTGTGAAAACGAAGTTTTTATCAATGCCGACTACAAGGAAACCATTGTAGTCTATGGTCTACTGGATCCGCAAGACAGTATCCAATATATCAAAGTAAACAAAGCCTACCTCAATGAGAACATCGGCGCATTGGAGGCAGCCAAGATTTCGGACAGTTTGTACCTCGACTCTACGCGGGTTGAGTTGAAGCGGTTGTCGACCGGACAAATCATCCTGTGCACAGCAGAAGAAGGTCCAGCCAAAGAAACGGGTATTTTCGCCAACGACAAAAACATCTTGTGGGTTACACGCGAAAAAATTTACCCCAACGAAGAATACGAAATCACGGTGAGCAATCCCCTCACGAAATCCAAAGCCGTCTCGGTCACCAAAACGGTGGGTGTGACAAAAATTCGTTCCCCCTTCATCGATCAAACCAACGTGTTCAGTGTGGGCCCGGAATATTTAACAATTTCCTATGTGGCGGCACCCAACGCATTCGCTTATGACGCCCGGTTCTTGGTCAACTATGAAGAAATAGATGCGGCCGACACCGGCAAGAAAGTCACCAAAACGGCTATTTGGCGGGTAGTGAATAATTTTTTGGTAGGAAACAACACCTCACCCATGCGACAGGTACCCCGCCTGAGTTTTCTGCAATTTTTGCAATCAAACATCACCGCATCGCCCAACCTGAAGCACCGCATCAAATGGGTGGGTGTGAGTTTGTACGCAGGAAATCAAACCCTGGTCGATTATATCTCTGTGAACGAGCCCAGCATTGGCATCGTACAGAAACAAGCCGAGTATACCAACATCACCGGAGGATACGGCCTTTTCGCCTCCCGCTCTACCTTAAAAGTTTGGGGCATTCCCATCGATGCGTCTTCCATCGTGTATTTGCAAAAACACGAACTGACCAAAGCGCTGAATTTCGTGCGCTAAATCAGCAAAAACGACAGGCATCGTCGGAAAGAAATCGGCACACGCTTACTTTTTGTCAGCATTTCTGCCATTACGACACCCCCAATGGGTGTTTTGGGCTGTGGTACAACGATTGCTAATTCAAGGCAAAAAGAAATCAAAAATCATGAGTAAAATAATTGGAATTGACTTAGGTACCACCAACAGCTGTGTAGCCGTTTTGGAAGGTAACGAACCCGTTGTAATTGCCAACAGTGAAGGTCGCAGAACCACTCCCTCTATTGTGGCATTTATGGACAATGGCAATGGCGAGCGCAAAGTGGGTGATTCAGCCAAACGTCAAGCCATCACCAACCCCCAGCACACCATCCAATCCATCAAGCGATTCATGGGTGAAAAATATTCAAACATGACCACCGAAATCGGTCGTGTACCTTATGAAGTTGTGAAAGGCGACAATGACACCCCCCGTGTTCAAATTGGCGATCGCAACTATACCCCCCAAGAGATCAGCGCCATGGTACTTCAGAAAATGAAGAAAACCGCTGAAGACTATTTGGGTCAGGAAGTAACCCGCGCAGTCATCACCGTACCGGCTTACTTCAACGACGCACAACGTC
>JALQWO010000134.1:0-231 GCA_023258655.1 Bacteroidia bacterium | reverse complement strand
GAGCGTATCATCAACGAGCCTACCGCGGCTGCTTTGGCCTATGGCTTGGACAAAATCGACCGCGACATCAAAATTGCTGTGTACGATTTGGGCGGTGGAACCTTCGACGTTTCCGTACTGGAATTGGGCGATGGCATCTTCGAAGTGAAGAGCACCAACGGTGACACGCACTTGGGTGGTGACGATTTCGACCAAGTCATCATCGACTTCTTGGCCGATGAGTTCAAGCAG
>JALQWO010000133.1 GCA_023258655.1 Bacteroidia bacterium | reverse complement strand
AGTTGTATGGCGAGTTCAAGCAGTTTTTCCCCAACAATGCGGTGGAGTATTTCGTGAGTTACTACGATTACTATCAACCGGAGGCCTATATCCCGACAACCAATACCTACATCGAAAAGGACTTGAACATCAACGACGAGATTGAAAAGTTGCGTTTGAAAACGGTATCGAGTCTGTTGAGTGGCAGAAGAGACATCATCGTGGTGGCGAGTGTGAGTTGTATCTATGGTGCGGGAAATCCTTCAGATTTTGAGGATACCATCATACGCATCAGCAAGGGACAGATCATTACGCGTAACACCTTTTTATTCAAATTGGTGGAGAGTTTGTACAGCAGAACCACGGCGGATTTTAATCGGGGTACGTTTAGGGTGAAAGGTGATACAGTGGATGTGCATTTGGCGTACAACGATTTTGCGTATCGGGTGTCTTTTTTTGGTGATGAGATTGAAGAGATTATCAGTTTTGACCCGGGTAGTGGTCGCAAAATAGAATCGCATGATGATGTGGCGATTTATCCAGCGAATTTGTATGTAAGTCCCAGGGAGCGTCTCAAGGATATCATTTATCAAATTCAGGATGATTTGGTTTTGCAGATGGAATATTTCCGGGAGCAGGGTCGGTTTTTGGAGGCCAAACGGTTGGAGGAGCGGGTGAATTTTGATTTGGAGATGATTCGTGAGTTGGGCTATTGCAATGGAATTGAAAACTATTCACGGTATTTTGATCGCCGTGGACCGGGCGATAGACCCTTCTGTTTGTTGGATTATTTTCCCAAAGATTTTCTGTTGGTGGTGGATGAAAGCCATGTGTCGATGCCTCAGATCCGCGCGATGTATGGGGGAGACCGGAGTAGGAAAGTCAATTTGGTGGATTTTGGTTTTCGATTGCCTGCGGCGATGGATAACAGACCCCTCAAGTTTGAGGAGTTCTATCAAGTTGTGAATCAGGCAGTCTATGTGAGTGCAACACCAGCAGATTTTGAGATACAGGAGAGTGAAGGGGTGGTTGTTGAGCAACTTATACGTCCTACCGGGTTGCTAGACCCCCAAATTTTGATTCGTCCTTTGGCCAATCAGGTGGATGATTTGATCGAGGAGATCGACAATCGCATCAAGATGAAAGACAGGGTTTTGGTAACGACATTAACCAAGCGGATGGCAGAGGAGTTGACGAAGTATTTGTTGCGATTGGGTGTGAAAGTAGATTACATCCACAGCGAGGTGAAGACCTTAGATCGGGTGGAGATTTTGCGGAATTTGCGGATGGGGGTGATTGATGTGTTGATTGGGGTAAACTTGCTTCGGGAGGGATTGGATTTGCCTGAGGTGAGTTTGGTGGCCATCATGGATGCCGATAAAGAGGGATTTTTGAGAAGTCAGACTGCTTTGGTGCAGACAATCGGTCGGGCGGCGCGAAATGATCGCGGTTTGGTGATTATGTATGCCGACAAGATTACTGAAAGTATGCGGAAGACCATTGAGGAGACAGAGCGCCGCCGCGAAAAGCAGATTGACTATAACAAGGAACACGGAATAGTACCCAAGACGGTTTTGAAGAGCACCGAAGAGATTTTCAAGCAAACTTCGGTGGCCGATGCCAAGTATGGTGATGGGGATTTGGGTAGTGGAACTCAGTATGCGATGCCAGAATCGCGGATCAATATGGCGGCGGATCCTGTTGTGGCATAATGGACAAAGCGGGCATCGAAAAGATGATTGTTCGCACAGAAAAGGACATGTTGAGGGCTGCCAAGGACATGGAATTCATGGAGGCGGCAAGGTTACGTGATGAGTTGGAAGACTTGCGGAATCGCCTGAAGGAGTTGGCCTAAGTATGCGCGGGGCGCAAGAAATCTCGCTCAAGGAATTTTCACAGAGGCAGAGGTAACTGCGCTCATGCAGAAAAATCCGCCCAAGGCGGGCTTCTTTTTGGGGTTTAGCGATAGAATGTTCGTGAAAATGTTGGCAGGAGGTGTGGCAAACAATCCCCCATTTTGATTTTCACTGATGACAAGGTTGAACCAAGCGAAAGCCAAACCATTGATGGAATGAATTTCAATTCTCACACTTTCGCCTGATTTATACGACCTTAAAAAGTCGTTGACACCATTGTATCGGATCGGATAGATAAAGAGTTCACCATCCTGTCCGTTGGAGGTATTCCCCATATCTGCTGAGATATTCAACTGATTGATCCCATTGAGAAAAGAGTCGTTACGAAAAGTCTTGATCCAATAAAAATCCCCCGGTCCTTTGCGGTCCTTTGCCATAAGTTCCACATAATTTCCGGTGGTGTTGATTGGAGGTCCATTACCAACGACATCGACCAATCGCAGGGAGTCTATGGAAGTGGTGGGGTTCAGACTTGAAAAGCTTACCAGTGTGTCTTGTCCCACAACGACGAGGAGTGCATAATCATGTCCAATGGTAAACGTGTCGCCATTGTTGGCATTGGGGACAAACTGATAATTCCCTTGTTTGCTGTGTTGGAATACGAAGATTTTGGGTAGGGAAGCGGATTGGTCAATGATGGCCACTTGGGCATTGGTGATGGCGGGTTCGGAACCTGTGGAATCGAAATAACCGATCGATCGGGTGAGTTTGATGGTTTGGGTATCTAACTGGTTATTGACGAAGGCATCTACCACAATTTTCGGGTTTTTGTTGACGACATCTACCGTGATTACGTCTTCGCACCCTGTGGCTAGGATCAGGAGGCCGGATAAGACAAAACCTTTAAAAATAGCGCTAATGCGGGTCAGTTGCATGGTGTAAAACATTAGAATTTGAAATTGTAAGAGATGGAGGGAATGGCACTTCCAATGACGCTATATCGGATGGCTTGGTTTTGTCCTAAGTCTTTGTAATTGGTGGCAAAATAGATACTGAAAGGATTTCGGCGATTGTAGACATTGTAACATGAGAAGACCCAGTTGCTCTCGAATTTCTTGGATTTTTTTCTGTGGTAGGTGACACTGAGGTCTAGGCGATGATAGGCTGGATTCCTCACATTGTTACGGGCATTGGATCCGGCGTCGGGAACGACATATCCTTGCACTGTATACTGACCTGTGTAGAAGGTGGCAGGGGTGCCGGTACTGAAAACAAAGTTGGCGGCACATTCCCATTTTTCATTGATTTTGTACTGCGAAACAATGTACAAATTGTGTAATCTATCAAATCGATTGGCGTACCATTCATCATTGTTGATGCCCAACACTTTCCGCTCTGAACGCGAGAGGGTATAGCTGATCCAACCGGTTAAATCGCCTGAGGATTTCTTGATGTAGGCTTCTAGTCCATAAGCGCGACCGATTCCGGTGAGTAAGTCTGCTTCAAGTAACTCATTCAGCAGTAGGCTTGCACCATCAATGTAATCGACTTGGTTCTGTAAAGTTTTATAGTACCCTTCGATACTGGTTTCAAACTCTTGTTTACCGTTGAAATTTCGGAAATATCCCAGTGCAATTTGGTCAGCAATTTCTGGTTTGATGTTGTTGGTGGTGGGTTGCCACACATCGAAAGGTACAGATGCTGCGGTATTGGAAATCAAATGCAGGTTTTGCACCATGCGGTTGTATCCACCTTTGATGGAACTGTAGTTATTGATTTGATATTTGAATCCAAGACGGGGTTCTGGGTTGATGTAATTGGCAACGATCTCCCCTTTTTGTGTTGAATACATACTATCGAGTATGCCTTGTTTGCCAGGTTCTCTGTTGAACAAATACACTTTGCCTGGACCGAGATACATAAACTGACTGATGCGGATGCCTGCTCGGATGGAGAATTTACCGTTGGCATTCCAGTCGTTCGATAAGTAAATGGCATTTTCAAGTGCGTAGCGATCGGGCAAACCAAATTTTAGGTTCAAGGTAGCCGATTTTGCGATTGCCTCGCCGGGTATGAACCTGTAATGGGTCATTTGGGCGCCAAATGCCATGGTATTTTTGGGATTGAGGAAGTAGTTGAAGTCTACTTTAGCACTGTTATTGACGATGTTGCTTTTCCAATTAAAGGTGACATCGCGGTTCATAAATTCCAGGTTGTAGCGGTAACGGCTGTAATAATAGGTAAAGTTGGAAAACAGTTTTTTATTGAAAACGTGATTCCAGCGGGTTGTGACGGTAGAGTTACCCCATTTCACGCCGAATAAACCCGCCGCTTTGAATACGTCATCACCGATGTAGGTGGAGATGAAAATGTTGTCGCGTTTATAGCTGTAATTGGCTTTGGCGGTGAGGTCATAGAAGTAAAATTGGCTACCGGAGAGATTTTCTGGAAGAAAGGGCTTGGCCAATATATCGATGTATGAACGTCGGCCCGACACCATAAAACTAGATTTCGCGGGGGTTTTTCTTGGCTTGAGGAGATTTTTAGATTCGGGTTTTGCCAGCGGACCTTCGAGGGTAAGACGTGAAAAAATGCTACCCACACCGCCGTTGGCTTGATAGCTACGTTTGTTTCCGTCTTTGGATTTTACATCGAGGGTGGAACTCAAGCGTCCTCCATAA
>JALQWO010000132.1 GCA_023258655.1 Bacteroidia bacterium | reverse complement strand
CATGTCATGAACCTCATCCAAGGGTACAGACAGCGTGGACACCTCTTCTCAAAAACCAACCCCTTGCGTCAGCGCAGGCAGTATTCCCCTACCCTCGACATCCAAAACTTTGGTCTCGAAACCGCCGATCTAGAGAAAACCTTCAACGCCGGTCATGAAGTGGGCATGGGTCCTGCCAAACTCAAAGACATCATCGCCCTGCTTGAAGAAACCTATTGCCAAAGCATCGGCTGTGAGTTCAGCTACATCCGCGACCCCAAACGCCGCGAGTGGTTGCAAAGTCGTTTCGAACAAACCAAAAATATCCCCAACCTCAATACCGACGAAAAACGTCACTTCCTCAAGAAATTGAACCAAGCCACCGTGTTTGAGAACTTCTTGCACACCAAATACATCGGTCAAAAGCGCTTCTCCTTGGAAGGATTGGAGTGTTTGGTGCCCGCCTTGGATGCCGTGGTTCAATACGGTGCCGGCCTCGGCGTGGAAGAGTTTGTGATGGGGATGGCACACCGCGGTCGCTTGAACGTATTGGCCAACATCTTTAACAAAACCTACAGCCAAATTTTTGGCGAATTCGAAGGCAAAGTCTTCCAAAATGAAACCGAAGAAGGCTTCGAAGATTTTGAAGGCGATGTAAAATATCACCTCGGTTACAGCACCGACATCGATACCGCCAGCGGCCGAAAAGTACATTTGCGTTTGGCCGATAACCCCTCACACCTCGAGGCGGTGAACCCCGTGGTGAAAGGCCTCGTTCGCGCCAAACTCGATAGCAAATACCAGGGCGATGTCACCAAAATCTGTCCGATCTTGATCCATGGCGATGCCGCCATCGCAGGTCAAGGCATCATGTACGAAGTAGTGCAGATGAGCGGCTTAGAAGGCTATTACGTGGGCGGAACCATCCACGTGGTTACCAACAACCAAATTGGTTTTACCACCAATTACCTCGACGCCAGAACGTCTACCTATTGTACCGATGTGGCCAAAGTAACCCTTTGCCCCGTGTTGCACGTGAACGCTGATGACGTTGAAGCCGTGGTGCATGCCGTGAA
Organism: Bacteroidia bacterium; assembly: GCA_023258655.1. Classification (GTDB taxonomy): domain Bacteria; phylum Bacteroidota; class Bacteroidia; order NS11-12g; family UBA955; genus UBA955. The sequence continues at coordinate 3,523 of JALQWO010000132.1, read as the reverse complement.
ATTGGCCATGGCCTATCGCCTCGAGTTCAACCAAGATATTTTCATTGATTTGTTGGGTTACCGCAAATACGGTCACAACGAAGGTGATGAGCCCCGTTTTACCCAGCCATTGATGTATAAGCTGATCGATAAACACCCCAACCCCAGAGAGATTTACAAGCAAAAACTCATGGAACGCGGCGATATCGATGCGGCGTTGGCCCAAGAGATGGAAGCCGATTTCCGCGCCCAACTGCAAGCCAAATTTGAAGAAGCCAAAGGCGATTTCAAACCCAAAACCTCCGATGTAAAAAATACCTGGGAAGGGTACCACCACGCCAAACCCAAAGATTTCCAAAACCCAGTAAAAACAGGCGTTGACGTAAAAACCCTGCAAACATTGGGCAAAAAATTGGCACATATTCCCGAAGACAACTTGCCCATCAAAAAAGTACAAAACCTATTCGCCGATCGCGCAAAAATGGTTGAGAACGGCACCTTCGATTGGGCCATGGGCGAATTGTTGGCCTATGCCACCCTGTTGTCCGAAGGTCACCCCGTGCGTTTGGTGGGTCAGGATGTGGAGCGTGGAACGTTTTCGCACCGACATGCGGTCATCAAAAAGGAAGACAGCGAGCAAGAGTATGCGCCGTTGAACAACCTTACTGAAAACCAGGCCAAATTGAGCATTTTCAACTCTTTGCTGAGCGAATACGCGGCCTTGGGTTACGAATACGGATACAGCACCAGCACCCCCAACGGATTAACCATTTGGGAGGCCCAGTTCGGCGATTTCTCGAACGGTGCGCAGATCATAATCGATCAATTCATCGCCAGTGCCGAAGCCAAATGGGGCAAATTTAGCGGCTTGGTGATGTTGTTGCCGCACGGACAAGAAGGCCAAGGCCCTGAGCATTCCAGTGCGCGTTTGGAGCGCTACCTGCAGTTGTGCGCCGGTTCCAACATGCAAGTGTTGAACTGCTCTACCCCGGGTAGTTTGTTCCATGCGATGCGTCGCCAATTGAAGCGTGACTTCCAAGTTCCGATGGTGATCATGAGTCCCAAGAGCTTGTTGCGTCACCCCAAGTGCGTAAGCACGATGAAAGACCTCAGCGAGGGCGAATTCCAAGAGGTAATCAACGACACCCAAGTGGCGAAAAAGGTGCGCAGAGTGGTTTTCTGCACCGGTAAAATCTACTACGATATTTTGGCTGGCAAGGAAGCGGGCAACCACAGCGATGTGGCCGTAGTACGCATCGAACAGTTGTATCCATTGCCAGAGTGGAAGTTGGCTGAGATTTTCGAGCAGTACAAAGGCGCCGAATTCTGCTGGGCACAAGAGGAACCCAAAAACCAGGGTACTTGGTTGCATTTGGCTCGCTACGATTTCCCATCGTCTTTGCGATACATCGGCAGAAAGAGCAGTGCATCACCCGCTACGGGCTACAAGAAAATCTACGACAAAGAACAAGCCGAGATTGTTGCGGCGTGTTTTGCGTAATTGGTTGATTGACTGATTTCAAATCTTATTCATTAATTTGCCGCGAATGCGGCAGATATACTCTTTTTGCAAGATGAGGATCAATGTATTGTTGATTTTGATCTTTTGCAGTCTAAAGCTGTTTGCCCAAACCCCATTTGTCAACACCAACCCCTTTCCGCAGCATTATTTCATTGAAAACAAAGGGCAATTCGAGTCCATCCAACCCGACGGTCAAGCGCCATTTATTAAGCCGTTGTTCATGTACCAGGACAACCATGCCCAAGTGGCAATTTTAAATAACGGATTTGCAATCAACAATGGACGTAGTCGATTTTTCCAAAAATTCGAATACGCCAATTCCGATCCTATAATCCAAAGCGAGGGCCCATCCCCATTCTATTTCAGCTATGGCGATCAAACCAAAAAATCCTATGGTTATTCAAAAGTCACTTTTAAAAACTTCTATCCGCACATTGACCTAATCTACGAAATCCAGCCGAATTCAGTGGGTTTCAAATACTCTTTCTTCGTACATCCAGGTGGCAAGATTCAATCCATTCGATGGCAAATTTCGCCAGAATCACAAACCGAAATCAATACCAATGCCACCATGGTATCCAAATTGCCCTCCATGCAGGTTTCACAAACCCAGTGGAGCATTTTTCAGCAAGATTCACTGCCAATAGCGTTTTCGATTCAAAAAAATCAAAGCCTCTATACTCTTGAAGTAACACAATATAATCCAAATCAAACACTCATCATCGACCCCTGGGTTCATGTGATTAACAACATGGACACAGCAAGCTGGCCCTCTTGGGATGCAGCAAACAAAGCATTTATTGAGGCGAAGAATTGTGGACTCAATTTACAGTACGATAACCATGGCAACGTATACGTATATGGCGGTGCAGGACAATGGGGATGGTACCTCGCGGGCAACTCCACAAAAATTGCCAAATACAGCGCCGCAAATGGTTCACTGAAATGGATTTTTCAAGGCACGATAGATACGATTAAATGGCACCTCAACGGCTCTACAACCGGCAATTACACCAATTTCATGGTTGAACCTGTAAAACACAGTCTGATTTTGGGACAAGATGCACCTGATTATGATTTTACCACAGGCAAACTCAATAAACCCCGCATCGTTCGATTGGATTCAAATGGCTTTTATGACGGATTCGTTAAGACCTATCCCCACAAGACCAATACTTTCAATCAAATGCACTGCGATTGCATAGAAAATAAATACAAAGCCTTGGGCACTAATGGTGTGATGGTCCAACTCAACGATACGGGTATTATTTCCTCGAAAATGTTGTATACCTACACAGGGCAATACAAAGACATTCGCGCCGCAGCCCAAGACCCATCGGGAAATCTATTTAACTTAGTGAAATTCGATGCCACCGCTTCTTTGGGCACAATCAATGACACCCTATTTCGGGTAAACAAAAACTCACAAAGCAATCTCTGGACACAATCCCCTCCGATACATTTTCTGGGCAGTGGTGGCAGAACATGGCGCTTTTCACCTTACAGAAACCTAAAAATTTTCAATTCAAATGCCGTAGCCGCCAACAATTATTTCGCCTTCACTTTTGATGGAAAAACGCTCACCGCTTACAATAAAAAAACCGGTAAAATACTCGATACCTTCACCAACAATCTCGATACGCAAAATATGCAATTTGGTGTGGCCACCGACTATGCCAATCACATCTTTGTTGGGAATTATCGACCCAAATTGGCAGTATTTACTTTCCTCGGAGATACGTTTAAAAAAGAAGCAGATATCATCATCGACTCCTCTAGAATCAAAGAAATCGGTCGCATACAGGACGTAAAATACAACATCCAAAACAACCTAATTTATGCTACCGGAGAAAAATTGGTTGCCGCCATTGCCAACCCCTACGTCAGCATCGATTCCACCCTGTTATTCAACTCCAACGGCCCCGCCACCTGCGATGATTTTCTCTTTGTTACCTTGCCCCAATGCGATTCAGCCTCCAAGTATTCATTCGTTTGGACCGATAACAAAACCCAACAAATCGT
>JALQWO010000131.1 GCA_023258655.1 Bacteroidia bacterium | reverse complement strand
TGAGATACAACATTAAAATTATTTTTGTGGAAACACTTTTGTCTATCAAACGCCACAAATCGACCTTTTTAGGGGCTAGCATCGACCTAGAAGTCATTGCTTTGCATGCCCAAATTCCGCCACATTTGATGGCTTGGTGTCTAGATGACACTTTTTCTTCCCAATTTGTGCGGCAAGACCCTTCCTTTTCAGTATTTTTGTCTCAGAAAACAGAGTCAAAGCACGTAGAATACTACTGGGAAGGCAGTGAAACCGCTTGTGAAATGTGGATTGTAGAGAACAAAGGAAGCGGTGGAATGCTGTATTCAGGAAAACCTACACCTGATTTTTGGTTGCTTATGCGCGGTGCGGAAGACATGGGAGGCACAGAAGACTGGTTGAAAGGTATTAAAACCATTTCATCGGTACAATTGGCCTACTCCTTCCCTACTGAAAAACACAACAAGCTCCCTTGGATCAATGCTTTGAGCCATCTGTAATCGCTCAGAGACATCATGTACCAAGGAAAATTCAACAAAACAAAAATTGTAGCCACCATCGGCCCCGCCACCAGCAGCGAAGAAATGCTGGAAAAAATCATACTTGCTGGGGTAGATGTTTGTCGCCTCAACTTTTCCCACGGCGCCTACGAACTTCACCAAGAAGTTATCGACCGAGTTCGCAGCATCAATCAACGATTGGGTTGTCATGTGGCCTTATTGCAAGATTTACAAGGACCCAAATTGCGCATTGGTAAGGTAGATGGTGAATTCATTTTGCAAGAAGGCGATTCCATATTGGTTACCACAGAGGAACAGATTTCAACCACGGAAGTACTCTATGTCAGCTACAAAAGACTGATCCAAGATTGTAAACCGGGTGAGCGCATATTGTTGAACGATGGTAAAGTTTCCTTGGAATTTACGGAAAAAGTCAATGATACCACACTGAGAGCACGCGTGGTTGCCGGTGGTCCGCTTTCTTCAAACAAAGGATTCAACCTACCCGACTCAAACCTCACTGTGCCCAGCCTCACGAAGAAAGATCTGGCCGACCTAGAATACGGTTTGAGTCAAGAAGTGGATTGGGTGGCGCTGAGTTTTGTGCGCACTGCCGACGATATCGTAGAGTTAAAGCGTTTGATTGCTGAAAAAGGCACGCATACCAAAGTAATCGCAAAAATCGAAAAGCCCGAGGCAGTCAACAACATTGATGATATCATCAAAGTATCGGATGGTATCATGGTTGCGCGCGGTGATTTGGGTGTAGAAATGCCCTTACAGCGGGTTCCCTTGATCCAAAAAACCATCGTAGAAAAATGTTTGGCCGCTGCCAAGCCCTGCATCATCGCCACGCAAATGATGGAAACCATGATTGTTGACAGCATGCCCACACGGGCTGAAATCAACGACGTGGCCAATGCCGTACTTGATGGAGCCGATGCGTTGATGCTATCCGCCGAAACGAGCGTTGGCAAACATCCCCTCCGGGTTATCGAGGTCATGAGCAGTATCATTACCGATATTGAGACTGACAGACGCACCTATTACAAAGGGGTTAAACCCACCCCGGACTCTCCCTCATTCGCCAGCGATGAAATTTGCTTTACTGCCGTGCGCATGAGTGATCACCTGCATGCCAAAGCCATCGTGGCGATGACCAAATCGGGATTCACCGGATTTCGGGTGGCAAGCTACCGACCAGAAGCCAATGTATTCATCTTCACAGACAACAGAAACTTGCTGTCTACCTTGAATTTGGTTTGGGGCGTACGCGGTTTCTATTACGATAAGTTCGTGAGCACAGATGACACCTTCCAAGATGTGGTGGATATGTTGAAAGCAGAAGGCATGGTGAAAGAAGGTGAATACGTGATCAATTGTGCCAGTATGCCCATCCACAAAAAACAACGCACCAACACGATCAAAGTAACTTTGGTTGATTAAACACATCGCCAAAAGCGACGTATATTTGTGATAAATCGGGCAATGGAAGAGATTTTCGTGAACAAAGTGGCCAACAGTGGTCTCATCACCTTGAATTTGGAGGATTATTTTCCCCAAGGAGAGCGTCGGTTCATCGATATCAAAGACGTTCTTTTCATGGGGATGGTGCTCAAGGAGAAAGACTTTCGGGATTGGGTAAAAAACCATGACTGGGCGACTTACACAGGCACCAACGTGGCGATCGGCTGCACCGCAGATGCCATTGTTCCAACTTGGGCTTACATGTTGATGGCGTCAAAATTGTCAGGCATTGCTGCAGAGTTAGTCTTTGGCGATTTACAAGCACTGGAGGCAGTGCTATGGCGCAAGGCCTTGGGTGGAATTGACATCAATGAATACAAGGATCAAAAAATGGTCATCAAAGGCTGTGGGGATTTGCCTGTTACTGCGGCGGCCTATGCCGAGATTACACGATTGCTTACGCCGGTGGCCAAAAGCATCATGTACGGCGAACCCTGTTCCACAGTGCCGGTCTTCAAATCAAAAGCCTAATTTCTCTTTTGCCCCCTGGCGCAGAATGTGCTTGCAGAACCCTGCCTTATTTTTTCTCCAAGTCCATGGCTTTGGAACCCGCATTGGCAGCGTCTTGGGGAACCATGGACAAACCCGTGAGTGTCTTGGTTTTTACACGCCAAGGGATACTGTAGAAGGCAAAATCTGGTCGGCCACTCACCAACAACTCCAATTTTGAATAATCACTGTTGGCTTTCCATGTCCCATTGTATGTAACACCGCCCACCGTAACTGTCAGTGGCCCATTCTCATAGGTTTCTTTTTGTAGAATATAAATTTGATCTGCGTACTGACTGGTCAAATCGTTCCCCGCAGAATCTATCCCCTTCTTCATGTAAAACTCCTTCCCCAAAACCAACATGTCAAATGCTTTTTGGGCAGCAGTGACTTTGTCAGTACTATCCTTGGGCACAGGCGGGAGGCTCTGCGTATCTTTCTGACAGGAACTCAGTGTTTGTGTGGAAGAAATTGACAAAAGTATCAAGGATGTCAACACAAAGACAGATCGCAAAAGTGAGGTTGAAGGAATCATGTAGAACGAATATCGCGATTTTATCACAAATTTCCCGCAACGATGGATCGAAATAGCCCGAAATTCCTTCGAAAAATTCTAAAATCCTCACCAAAAAAATGGATTTTTGTATCATGCTAAGGACGATATACGCCTTGGGATTCACTTTGATTTCCATGTTACCCCATTCCGCAGAAGCCAAACAGAACCCCGCACCCCGTGTGCATTACAACATCAACATTTCCGACCCCAAAAGTCATTACGCTGATGTCACCCTCCGACTCGAAGACCTTACCCCGGGATCGGTGGATATTTACATGCCCGTTTGGACGCCCGGCAGTTATTTGGTGCGCGAATTTGCCAAAAACGTAGAATCGGTGAGCGCACGCGGTCTCTCTCTCGAGGAATCCAAAATGGTTTTTGCCGAAGAACCCCTTCATTTTGGCACGACACTCTCCCCCATCAAATTGGATAAAAACACTTGGCGATTGACAATCCCAAAAAATGTGGCCGCCGCCGAATTTCATTACCGCGTGTATTGTTTTGAATTGAGTGTCCGCACAAGCTTCATCGACGAGGATCAAGCCTTACTCAACATGGCTTCTGTACTGATGACAGTAAAAGGCGCTGAGCGTTTGGGCGGTGATTTGTCCATTGACTACCCCGTTCGATGGTTCAGCCACGCCACTGCATTAGAACCCGCAGAGGACCTTCCAACGGCGGAAAAGGAATATACGGAAAATGAGTTGCGCAGCTTGCTGAAACGCCGCGATTTCACCTACCCCAACTTCGACGATTTGGTCGATGCCCCTCTGCAATTGGGGAACTTCCCTGTTTTCAAATTTGATGTAAACGCCGTGCCCCACGAGGTAGCGATGGTGGGTCGCAACAATGCGAATCTAGAGAAACTGCGAGACGACATGCAATTGATGTGCAGAACCATGACCAAAGTGGTGAACGACCATCCCTGTAAGCGATACACCTTCATCGTGCAAAATGTAGAAGCCGGTGGTGGCGGTTTGGAGCACAAAAACAGCACGGTGTTGATGATGAGTCGCTGGGGCTATACTGATGCTGCGCGATATAAAGGCTTCCTGGGTTTGGTAGCGCACGAATATTTCCATTTGTGGAATGTGAAGCGAATCCGTCCAGCCGAATTGGGGCCCTTCAACTATCGCCAAGAGAACTACACAGATTTGCTTTGGTTGGCCGAGGGCATCACCAGTTACTACGATGAAATTGCACTGATGCGGGCGGGTATTGTGAGTCGGAAAGAGTTTTTGAACACCATGGCTGGCTATGTCAATGCACACGAAAACCGCATGGGCGCCCGGGTTGCAACCATCAGTGAGATGAGCCACGACGCTTGGATCAAGGAATATCGCCCCAACGAAAATTCTAAAAACAGCACCTATTCCTATTACAGCAAGGGCGTGATTGTTGGGTTTCTTTTCGATGCTTGGATCGCGGCACAAACCAGTGGTAGCAAGCACCTAGACGACGTGATGCAGTATTTATGGCGCACCCATTACAAGAACAAAGCCCTGGGTGAAGAAGGAAAAGGCATCAGTGAAAAAGAGTTTATCGATGCTGTTAAAACAGTGATCATTAGCGGCAAGGGCAACCCCGAAACAGGTATTGGTAATAACAAATCATTGGACCAATTCGCCAAGCAGTTATTGCATAGC
>JALQWO010000130.1:4457-4737 GCA_023258655.1 Bacteroidia bacterium | reverse complement strand
ACTTGCTTTGTCGAATATGGATGACCGCATTGCTAATGTCCCTGATGCTTGGGTTGTTAATTCCCCAACCATCCAACGTGGCTTGAATGTCGCCATATTGGGTTTTGATCACCGGATTTTTACTCAATGTGAACTGAACGGAAGTAATAAAATACTGTCCTTTCTTTTCTCGCTTAAAAATGCTGTCTCTGTATCCAAAACCACAATCGGTTTTGCCCAGTGTGTGGAATTCGCCCGAAGGAATGTGAAAAGCGGTAAGTGAATGAAAACAATCTTTGAT
>JALQWO010000130.1:0-4447 GCA_023258655.1 Bacteroidia bacterium | reverse complement strand
GTTTTGGATGGGACACGCACCCACAGTTCCGGGAATTAGACTCAAATTCTCCAGGCCGCCCCAACCATTTTCCAGGGTAAAAAGTACAGCCTCATGCCAGTTCTCTCCACCACCGAATTCCACCAAAATTTCTTGTTGGGTCTCAGAAATGACGGTTTTGCCCAAAATTTTATTGTGCAACAGTAAGCCCTCAAAATTTTGGGTAAAGGTGATGTTGCTGCCGCCGCCCAAAATGCCCCAATGTTGCGATTCGAAAACGCCATCTTTGTACAATTGGCGCAGATCCTCTGCTTCTTCAATGGATTGGTATTGCTGCGCTTGGATGTCGAAACCGAAGGTGTTGAACGACTTTAGATCAACGTTATTTTGGCGCATTTGGGGTTGGTTTAAGGTTGTTGATGATGTGAGAATTCTTGCAAATTACTGCCGTTTTTGCCACACTTTTTTGCATTTTGGAAGATTTTAGGGCCTGTTAAATTTTTTTTGTTGAAGTTTTTTTATCGAAAAAAAGATATAGTTACACAAAACCTTTGCTATGTTGCAATGTTTATTAAGGGTAACTCCACAAAATGTATAGTATTTTCATTACCCTTCTCTTCTTTTTCTTCATGGAATTTGTGGCTTGGTTCTCCCACAAATATGTGATGCACGGTTTCATGTGGTTCTGGCATGAAAGTCACCACAAGCCCAGAAAAGGTACGTTTGAACTGAACGATTTGTTTGGTTTTATGTTCGCTATTCCCTCGGCCTGGCTCATTATATTGGGTGCGGCCGATTACGATTGGCGATTCTTCGCTGGACTGGGCATCGCCCTCTATGGGTTGGCCTATTTTCTCGTTCACGATGTGTTCGTACACCAACGCGTGAAGTGGTTGCGTGCAGCGCGCTCGCGTTATTTCAAAGCGATGCGCAGAACCCATCATTTGCACCATGAGGTGCACACCAAAGAAGGTGCAGAAGCCTTCGGATTTTTGTTTGTTCCCAAAAGATATTTAAAGAAATACGGTCGTGACTAAGTCAGTAATAGTAGTAGGTGCGGGGTTGGGTGGCTTGTCAACGGCCCTGCGATTGAGTTATAAGGGTTACCAAGTAACCATGATTGAAAAACAACCCATTCCGGGCGGTCGACTTCATTTACTCAAGCAAGATGGATTTACGTTTGATGTGGGTCCCTCTTTCTTTTCGATGAGTTACGAATTCAAGGAGTTGTTTGACTCCATTGGTGAGCCCATCCCGTTTGAGTTGAACGAATTGAATCCGCTGTACACCGTGAACATGGCGGGAAGCGATAGGGTGTTTCAGATTTACAAGGACCTAGATCGATTGGCCAAGGAGTTTGAAGGCATCGAAAGTGATTTTGAGTCAAAGGTGCGCGGATACCTCAAAGGGGCTAAAGAAATTTTTCATGACACCGAATACAAGATCATCAAGCGCAATTTCGATAACATCGTTTCTTATGCGTTGAGTATGGCCACCGTGCCCATGAAACACTTGCCCAAGATGTTTCGAACTTTTTGGGCTGAGTTGGAGCGACATTTTGAAAGTGAAGAAGTGAAAATCATTTTTTCCCTGGTAGCGTTCTTCTTGGGCGCAACGCCGTTTAATACCCCCAGTGTTTACAATTTGCTGAATTACACAGAATTGGAACACGATGGTTATTGGAATGTAAAAGGCGGAATGTACAAGATTGTGGAAGGCATCATGGGATTGCTCGAGAAAAAGGGCGTGAAGATGATTTACAACACAGAAATCACGTCGGTGCAGCACAGCGGCGGAAAAATGGTTTCGGTGACGGATTCCAATGGACAGGTATATCGGGCCGATTTGTTTGTTGTCAATGCCGATGCGGCTTGGTTCCGTGGCAAATTCTTGAATCGTGCCAAATATCGTGAAGAAAAACTCGACAAAATGGAGTGGACCTTGGCGCCATTCACCATCTATTTGGGTGTGAAAGGGACCATTCCGGGCATCCACCATCACAACTATTTCCTGGGCGATAATTTCCGTGGCTATGCCGATACCATTTTTAGGAGTACCGTAGCCCCAGAAAAACCCTACTATTACGTCAATGTGGCCAGCAAAAGCAACCCGGATTGCGCTCCCGAAGGCTGTGAAAACTTGTTTATTTTGTGTCCCGTCCCCGATTTGCGCGTAAAGCCTGACTGGAGCGATGCAAACAAACTGGTAGATGAAATCATCGAAGACCTAGGAAAGCGTGTAAATTTTGATATCAAAAACAATATTCTAACACAAGTTGTTTATACACCGAACGAGTGGCAGAAGATGTTTAACTTGTACAAGGGCAGTGGATTAGGACTCGCGCATGGTTTGAATCAAATTGGTGCGTTGAGGCCAGCCAACAAGGACGAAAAACTCAACAACGTCTATTATGTTGGTGCCAGTACTCACCCCGGTACCGGTTTGCCCATTGTGGTCATCGGCTCTCGCTTAGTAACAGAAAGGATTGAAAATGAGCATTAAATTATTTGATGACACCTCCATTGCCATGAGCCGAAAATTGGCGCTGAATTACAGTACCAGTTTTTCTTTGGGCATTCGGCTGTTGTCGAAAGACAGTCGTTGGGCGGTTTTCGCCATCTATGGTTTGGTGCGCGTGGCCGATGAAATTGTGGATACCTTTCATGGTTACAACAAAGAGCGTATGTTGTCTGATTTCAAGGCCCAAACCTATCAAGCCATCGAAGAGGGTATTAGCACGAATCCAGTACTTCACGCGTTTCAGTTGGCCGCGAATCAGTTTGGAATCGGCAAGAATTTGATTGAACCCTTTTTCAATTCCATGGAGGAGGATTTGGATACCAGTGCCCACAACGCAGAAAGTTATTCCGAATACATCTATGGCAGCGCGGAAGTGGTGGGTTTGATGTGTCTCAAAGTCTTCTGCAGTGGCGATGAATATCAATACAACCAATTGGTTCCCTATGCCAGGAGTTTGGGTGCAGCCTTCCAAAAGGTGAACTTCCTGCGCGATATCCGTTCTGATGTGGATGAGCGTGGACGTGTGTATTTCCCCGGAGTTGACTTCAATCATTTCACTGATTCAGACAAGTATGACATCATCCAAGATGTGAAAAAGGACTTTGCGCATGCCTACAAAGGCATCGTGATGCTTCCCGTAGGCTGCAGGTTGGGTGTTTATACAGCCTACATCTACTATCTGAAATTGTTGGAGAAAATTGAGCGCACCACGGCGGTAGACATTTTGGAAAGTCGTGTACGCATCCCCAATTCTCAGAAAATTGCCTTGTTGGCCAAGAGCTTTGTCCGCGAAAAGTGGATGAGTGCCTAGGCGTAAGATTCGTTGTAGCGCCAAGTTTGTGCCATCACGATTTGCACGGGTGTATTGAGTGATAGTTTATCCGAATAACCAGCTGAATACCTCGTCGATCCGACCAAAACTATGCACGTTGATTTTGCCGCTGTGTTCTTGGTTGAATTTGTTGTACTTGGAAATGACGATATCGGTAAATCCGAGTTTTTCGGCCTCGGCGATGCGTTGTTCCACGCGTTGAACGGCCCTCACTTCACCACTTAGCCCTACTTCGGCTGAGAAAACACACTTTGTAGGCAGGGGCTCAGAATAAAAACTGCTCATGATGGCCGCCATCAATCCCAAATCCAACGCGGGGTCTTCGAGGCGCAATCCTCCCGCCAAATTGACAAAGACATCTTGTTGTCCGAGTTTGAATCCACAGCGCTTTTCCAGCACAGCCAATAACATGTTGAGCCTGCGCAAATCGTAGCCTGTAGCAGAACGCTGAGGTGTACCGTAAACCGCCGTGCTCACGAGGGCTTGGGTTTCCAACAAGAGTGGACGAACACCCTCTAACACCGCGGCGATGCCGATGCCGGAAAGTACCTCCTCACGCTGAGCAAGCCAAATTTCTGACGGATTTTTTACCCCTTTCAGACCCCCGCCATGCATTTCGTAAATGCCCAATTCTTGGGTGCTTCCAAAGCGATTTTTCAAGGTTCGTATGATGCGGTAGGCATGGTGACGATCACCCTCGAACTGCAAAACGGTATCCACCATGTGTTCCAAGATTTTTGGACCGGCCAAGTTGCCGTCTTTGGTGATATGTCCCACCAGAAACACAGGCACATCCTGTTCCTTCGCAAATTGGAGCAACTGTCCCGCACACTCCCTGATTTGGGAAACACTTCCCGGTGTTGCGTCCAACATATCGCTATACAAAGTTTGGATGGAATCAATGATGAGCAATTCGGGCGTGTCTTTGTCGAGCACCGATTTGATGTTTTCAAGCAGGGTTTCTGTCAGTACCTCACAATCGCTGTTTCCCAATCCCAATCGTTCTGCGCGCAATTTGATTTGTGTTTCGCTTTCCTCGCCCGAAACGTAGAGGGTTCTGGCCTGGGTTTGTAAGGCGATTTGCAGCAGCAAAGTGCTCTTTCCGATACCGGGTTC
>JALQWO010000012.1 GCA_023258655.1 Bacteroidia bacterium | reverse complement strand
CATTGCTTGGTAAGGTAAAAAGCGTTCTCTAATGAAAAAGCCAAGCTTTGACTGTGGTATTTTAAATCCCGTTTGAAACTGTTGGGTTCTACGGTTAAATCAAAGTCAGTGCCCGTGGTTCCCTTGCCCAATTGTCGACGCCACATCACATTGTTAAACGCCCTTACGCCCATGGTGAGGCTGTTGGATATCTTGCCGAGATTGTATCTTCTTTTCAATCGCAATTCGGTGGTGTAACTGCGGAATTCATCGATGTCAACATTCCGATTTGCATAAGTCTGAGTCACGGGATTGAGGGTGTCGAGTTTGTTAGCAAAACCCTCGAAAAGTACGGAGTTGCGTCGACCTCGAATGGCCGAAACAATCCAACTAACTGTGGTGCGATGGTCTGGTGTGTATTCAATGGTGAGACCAGGCAAATAGATGTTTGGCTGGAAATAATTTCGTCCGCGGGTACTCTGTCGGGGATCGGTTTGAAACTGTTCTAGCCCTAGTGGCCCCGGAACGTGGTAAAGGTATTGGCTGTTTGATATCTCAGCAGTGACCTTTAATTGCTGGGTTGGGTTGTAAATGATTCGGCCATGAAATGCCGAGGCTTGGGATTCGCCGTTTTTTCGATACCCGTTCGATTGTCGATACTGAATATACGAAAAATATTGGACTTTTCCTAGTGTTCCACTGAGAGAGTTGTATGTACTCAATAAGCCAAATGAGCCTAAATTATGTTGTCCTTCGTAGCGTATGCGTTGGGCTGCGGGGGCTTTAAGAGTGTAGTTGATCATGCCACCAAATTGGGCTCCATATTGCAATGCTGCAGTGCCTTTTACGATCTCTACACTTTTTACGGCTTCCAATGGCATGCTGTAATGACTGGCCGGGTAGCCATACATGTCAGAATTGGTAACAAGGCCATTTTGTCGATTGTTGAATTCCCAACTGCGGTGTGGGTCCAGTCCGCGGATGGCTACGTTGATTTGGTTTCCAGAGCCATCCATGTCGTAAATCATGGCTCCGGGTATTTCGCTGAATAGTTGACGACCTGTTTTTTCGGCCACATGAAACGCTTTGTTGCGGACATCAATTTGCTGAATGGAATGTCCCGTCAAGTTGAAGGTAGAGAAGGCCGCGCTTTTCCAGGCTGAGAATTTATCAGTGGTAAGTAAAAGTGGCGAATGAGTACCTATTCCATTGATATCCAGTATGCCCAGTCGCTGTGTGTCAGCAATAACCGAAATAGAGCGCATCTGACTATTCTTCGTTTCCGTTTTGCGCGGGGGAATGCGATTGCTGTCTGCTTGAATGCTTTCCATTGGGAGGGTTTGCGCATGTAGGTATGGACAAAATCCATAGGCTAGTACACAAAGGACCCAAACGATGATTCTATTTCTTATTTCCAGCATGACTTCAATGTACGATTGTATGCGTAGTGATTGTGTGAAACCCACAACGGATCAGTTGGAGAGAGTTACAATAGCGTATTTGCGCCGGGATATCGGTGGTCGAGTTTGCCCAAATGTTTGAAAGCCAAATGCGTGGCTTCTCTCCCGCGAGCGGTGCGTTGGATGTATCCCTCTTGGATCAAGAACGGTTCGTACACCTCTTCAATGGTGCCAGCATCTTCACCCACTGCAGTGGCTATGGTGTTAAGTCCTACCGGACCACCTTTGAATTTCTCAATGATGGTGTGTAGGATTTTGTTGTCCATTTCATCCAAACCGTTCGCATCCACATTCAACGCCTTCAGGGCAAATTTCGCGATGTCCAATGTGATAGTTCCATCGCCTTTGATCTGCGCAAAATCTCGGGTTCGGCGCAATAAGGCGTTGGCGATACGCGGTGTGCCACGACTTCTGCGGGCAATTTCAAAGGCCGCTTCCTCTACAATCGGGGATTGCAAAATGTGGGCGCTTCTGCCTACTATGTTGGTGAGGGTGGCGGCATCGTAGTATTCCAACCGACAATTGATCCCAAAACGGGCGCGCAGCGGGGAGGTGAGCAAACCGCTGCGGGTGGTAGCCCCCACCAAAGTGAAGGGTTGCAAAGCAATTTGAACGCTGCGGGCGTTTGGTCCCGTATCGATCATGATATCAATGCGATAGTCTTCCATGGCGGAGTACAGGTATTCCTCCACCACCGGACTCAAGCGGTGAATCTCATCAATAAACAATACATCGCCCTCGTTTAAGTTGGTGAGCAAACCGGCCAAATCACCGGGTTTTTCCAATACTGGACCGGAGGTGATTTTCATGTTGCTACCCATCTCGTTGGCCACAATGTGGCTGAGGGTCGTTTTCCCCAAACCCGGAGGACCGTGTAGCAAGATGTGATCCAAGGCTTCGCCCCGCATTTTGGCCGCCTCAACAAAAATCTTGAGGTTCTCCACGATGCTGGGCTGTCCGGTAAAATCCCCAAAATCGGCAGGACGTAAGACCTTCTCAACGTCCTTGTCGGAGTTGCTCATGTTGCTGGCGTTGGGGTCGAGGTTGGGGTTCATGATTTATTAGTTGGATGTTATTGGGCGTTTTTTGCCAATCTCCGCAGGTTGGTTTCTACTTGGTCATTCACGGGCCACAAGGGCGGCCTCACCGTGGTTCCGCAGAGTTGCATTTCGTTGAGCATGGTTTTGATACCGCTGGGACTGCCATCGGCAAAAATGGCAATGGCCGATTCCAATACTTGTTCGTGCGCCGAACGGGCTGATGAAAAATCGCCCTGCAACGCGGAACGAACCATGCCCGAAAATGTCTTTGGGAACGCATGGTTGATTACCGAAATTACACCGCTTCCGCCGCAAGCAAGCATCGGAAAGGTGAGGGCGTCATCGCCGCTGATTACTATGAAATCGGCGGGTTTGTTGGCCAAAATCGTCATCACTTGCTCCATGTTTCCGCTGGCTTCCTTGGTGGCGACAATGTTGGGGTGATTCGCCAAAGTAAGTTGTGTAGAAGCGGTCATGTTGCTCCCTGTTCTTCCAGGAACGTTGTATAAAATTACCGGCAGGGGAGAGGCGTTGGCCACTTCCGTGTAATGATGGATAATTCCTTGCTGGTTGGGTTTGTTGTAATAAGGCGATACACTCAGAATGGCTGTCAGTCCGTCGGTATCGAGCTGTTGCAATTGCTTGACCACTTCAGCGGTATTGTTACCCCCTACTCCCAAGACCAAGGGGATGCGACCCGCCGTGATTTTTTTGATGCACGCCACCACTTGGGCTTTTTCTTCGCTGCTGAGGGTGACACTTTCCCCTGTGGTGCCCAACATCACAAAATAGTCGGTACCGCCGGCAATTTGCTGTTCTACGATGCGCTCCAATGCGGCAAAATCAACACTGAAATCGCTGTTGAAGGGAGTGATGAGTGCTGTGCCGGTTCCGATGAGTTGTTTCATGCCAATTTATTCAAATGTTCTTTGAGCTCACAAAGGTACTGATTCACATTGTGCTTCTCTGCGGGTTTGATCAGCACGTCAAAATTCTTCAAGTTTTTTGCGTGGTATGGCCCAACCTTGCATGCTGCTTTGCTCACGGCTGCCATTCCCAAAAAATGCCATTCGCCTTCCATGTCTATCGTAATGAAAAAATCTGTATCGAATTGCAACACGTTTTTCAGATCCTCCGATTTGGGAAATCCGGTTCGATCAAAGTCCCAACGACCTACATGATACGTGTTTGCCTCCGGTACCAATGGCGTTTCTTCTTTTGTTTTTACATTGAAATAGATAATGCGGATGACTTGTTTGCCCAGGGCTTTGAGTGATTCGATGTAGGCTTTGATGGCTTGTGTTTCCGCCGGTGTGCGTTGACTATCCCAGCATATAACAAACCGCTTGGCTTTTTCAAAGTTGGGTGCATAACGAAGCTTGCCAAATTCTTTGGCCTTGTGCTGATGTAACTTGTCGATAACCCGTGAAACCAAACTGTTTGAATTGCTCATGTCGTGCAAGTTTATGAAATCAGGGTGATAAAGGTGTCTTCGTCGATGATATTCACCCCAAGCTGGTTGGCTTTCTCCAATTTGCTGGGACCGATCCCGTCGCCCGCGACCAAATAATCGGTTTTTCCCGTTACGCCACTGCCCACTTTGCCCCCGTGCGCTTCGATCATGGCTTTGATTTCGTCGCGGGAGTGTTTGGCGAAAACACCCGAGATGACCAAGGTTTTGCCCGATAGGCTATCGCCGAGGCTCTCTTTTTGTGCGGCCGTAAAGTTCAATCCCGCCGATTTCATTCGGGCGATGCCACTGCGGTGTTTTTCATCGGCAAAATACTGCACCACAGACTCTGCGATGCGATCCCCGATCTCGTCGATGGCCACCAATTGTTCTTCCGAAGCGGCCATGATGGCATCAATGTTTCCTAATCCTTGGGCCAATTTTTTGGCCACGGTTTCGCCAACATAGCGGATGCCCAAACCAAACAATACCCGCTCAAAAGGCTGTGATTTGCTGGCGGCAATGCCGTCGATGAGGTTTTGAGCCGTTTTTTCACCCACGCGATCCAAGGCCAAGACTTGCTCATAGGTTAGGTCATACAAATCGGCCAATTCCTTTACCAATCCCTGTTGATACAATGTTTCTGCCATCTCACTGCCGATGCTCTGTATGTCCATGGCTTTCCTGCCCACAAAATGTTCGATCTTTCCGATGGCTTGGGGCGGACATTCCTCCACGTTGAGACAGTAATGCTGGGCTTCGCCTTCTTTGCGCTGCAATTCGGAATGACATTCGGGACAGTGCGTGATATAGGCATGGGGGATGGAGTTTTCGGGTCTGCGTGAGAAGTCAACACCCACAATTTTTGGGATGATTTCACCGCCTTTCTCCACAAAAACAGTGTCGCCCACGCGCACATCCAACCGCTCGATTTCGTTGGCATTGTGCAAGCTGGCCCGCTTTACCGTGGTGCCCAACAAGGCCACGGGCTGTAATTCAGCAACGGGCGTGATCGCCCCTGTACGTCCAACTTGATAGGTGATTCCCAACAAGGTGGAAGTAGCTGTTTCCGTTTGGAATTTATACGCGATGGCCCAGCGGGGTACTTTGGCGGTGAAGCCTAGTTCCTCCTGATATCGCAGAGAGTTGACTTTAATTACAACGCCGTCGGTGTCGAAGCCCAAGTCGTGCCTGGCCACATCCCAGCGCTTTAAAAACGCAAATACTTCTTGGATGTTGCCGCAAGTTTGGCTGTGATCCGCGGTTTTGATGCCCCAGGATTTGGCTTGTTGCAGCGATTCGCTATGTGTAGCGAACGGGTTCTGGTCTGATAGGTAGTGGTATAGGGTAATATCGAGCGGACGTTTTGCCACTTCTTTCGGGTCTTTGATTTTGAGCGATCCGGAAGCCACGTTGCGCGGATTGGCGTAGGTGGGTTCACCGTTGGCTATGCGTTGCTCGTTGAGCTTGTCGAATCCCTTGCGGTGCATGAAAATTTCGCCCCGAATCTCAAAGGAAGCAGGGAAATTTCCGTGGAGTTGCTGGGTGACGCTTCGGATGGTTTTTACGTTTTCGGTGACGTCATCGCCTTGGAATCCATCCCCGCGGGTGACGGCTTGTATTAATTGTCCGTCCTCGTAAAACAGCGAAATGGCCAAGCCATCAATTTTGAGTTCGCAGACGTATTCGATGGTTTCTACACCGAGCGACTTGCGGACGCGCTCATCAAATTCCAGTAGCTCTTCTTCGGAGTAGGTGTTTCCGAGCGATAACATCCGTCGTTTGTGCGGTACGGTTTTGAATTCCTCGAGCAGGCCGCCGCCCACCGTGCGTGTGGGGCTGTTGGGTAGGGCCAATTCGGGAAACGCTTTTTCCAATGCCTCCAGCTCTTTGAGTTTGAGGTCGAACTGCTGGTCCGAAATCACAGGCTCTGCCAACACATAGTACCGATAATTGTGGTCGTTCAGTTCTTGGCTAAGGGCGATGATTTTGGCTTGTGCTTCGGTGCGTTCCATGGGTAATTTTACCATGCCAAATTACGCTTTGCGATTGGGACGACGGAAATTTGGGGCCCACGAGTTATGCACAATTTCGACATTATTTGGGCCCAAATTTTCGGGTTGGAGACTTTTGTGGTTACTTGCATCATCTTTTATTAAACATGTCAAATTTATCTGTTGCCCCCAACCACGTAGTAAGCATTTCTTACACTCTTTCACTTGCCAATGGCGAAGTTGCTGATTTTGCAGACGCAGACCAGCCTTTGGTGTTCATTCATGGCATCGGCCAAACTTTGGAAGCCTTCGATGCGCAATTGGATGGCTTGAATGTGGGCGATGGTTTTTCTTTTTCGCTTACAGCGGAAGAGGGCTACGGCGTTCATGATGCAGGTTGGATCGTAGAATTGCCCCGCTCTGTATTTGGTGGCGATGATGTTCCTGCAGACATTTTGCAGTTGGGTGCGATGTTGCCCATGCAAGACCAAGATGGCAATCCCATGGATGGCAAAGTGATTGAAATTGGCGACGAAACGGTGAAGATGGATTTCAACCATCCTTTGGCGGGCGAGGCGTTGAACTTTACAGGTTCGATTTTGGCGGTGCGTGAAGCCACGGCTGACGAGTTGGATCACGGTCACGTGCACGGCGAAGGTGGACATCACCACTAATTGCTAGAATTCTCATTTTATTGATTAGTCCTCAAACCGCGGGTCGGTTTGATAGGGTAGTTTTGTCATTCGCATCACTTCGATGTTGAAGACACCATAATCTTCTGTGATTTTTCCCCAGATGCGGTATACGCCCCGTCCGTTGAACGGATTGGCCCTCACCGATGGGGGGAAGTGTATACTGTCGAAATACTGTCCGTCAGCATCCAGCCAAGTGCCGAAGTTCATTTCTTTGCCGCCCACGGTTTTGGTGGGTTTTACGGTGACGAGATAGCCTTCGATCACCGCATTTTTGTGCAGCATTCGCTGAAAATGTCGGCCCCGAACCTTCGACAGGTGGGGCATGGTAGGATCGTGGGGATAGGGTGCTCCTTGGATGAGGTGGAAGGGGTTGGTGAGGGAAAATCCCAAGAGATTCCGTTCGTCGTGGGCGACTTCCAACCAGGAGTCTTCCAAGCTGGGCAGTTGGTATTCTTTGGTGGGTTCTAGGAAGAGTTTTTCTGTTTGGGCGACGGCCTTTTTGGAGGCGTAGAGGGCATGGGTTTCCCACAGGAGGGCTTTTCTACTGCGGTTCCACGTGCGGCAGGCCCCAATGTGTATCAAGGTTTTGAGTTGTTCCAGTCCTGGTTCTACGCGTTGTTTGAAATCACTGAGAGACGTGAAGGGGCCTGCCGCACGCCTGGCCGAAAGCAAACGATGTACGCATTGTTGCTCTAGGCCATCAATCAATCCCAAACCCAGCCACAGGGTTTTTCCTTGAATGCGGGTGAGGACCTCACTTTCGTTGATGCAAGGCGCTTCGATGATGGCCCCGCTTTTTCGGGCAGCATGCACGTAAAATTCAGTGCGGTAGAATCCTCCGAAATTGTTGATTACCGCCGTGTAAAATTCCAAGGGGTAGTGGGCTTTGAGGTAGAGGCTTTGGTAGCTTTCTACCGCATAGCTCGCACTGTGTCCTTTGGCAAAGCTGTAGCCTGCAAAACTCTCAATTTGGTGCCATACCTCTCGCACCAATTCGGGTTTGTGTCCTTTCTGTATGGCGGAGGCGAAAAACGCATCTTGTACTTTTTGGAATTCTTCCCGGCTGCGAAATTTTCCGCTCATGCCCCTGCGGAGTACATCGCTTTCTCCCAGTCCAATTCCGGCGAAGTGGTGGGCGACTTTGATAACATCTTCTTGGTATACCATGATGCCATAGGTTTCTGGCATGAGGTCCCACAGTACGGGATGGGCTTCGCTCCGCTTGGCTGGCTCCACATGTCGCTCTATGAATGCCCGCATCATCCCGCTCCGGGCTACGCCCGGGCGGATCACACTGCTGGCCGCCACCAAGGTGAGATAATCTTTGCACTTGAGTTTGCGCAGCAGTTGTCGCATGGCTGGACTTTCCACATAGAAACAGCCTGTGGTATGTCCCGTTTCAATGAGTCGCTGTATGATGGGATCGTTTTTGAACGCGTGGATTTGGTGGGCGTCCACGGTGATGCCCTGGTTTTCTTGCACGTAAACAACCGCATCTTTGATGTGTCCCAAGCCCCTTTGCGATAGGATGTCAAACTTGGCAATGCCCAAGTCTTCGGCTTCTAGCATGCTGAATTGCACCACAGGAAAGCCTTTGGGTGGCAAAAAGGTGGCACTGTAGTGGTGGATGTGCTTTTCAGGAATCAGGATGCCCCCTACGTGGATGCTGAGGTGGTTGGGCAGGTTGTGGATGCGGTGGGCGTGTTTGAGCAACTCCTGATACAAGGAAGGATGATCGTCTTCACGTGTTTCGCTAACCCCGTTCGTTTGGCTTACTACACCTCCTGTGGTAGAAGTCCCGGCAGTGGTTGCGGACCCCGCAACGGCGGTTCCTCCCGACCGTCCCAACGTGCGATTGCGGATGCCTTTGCCAATGCCTGGCTGCGAATAAACATCGGCTTTGCTGGGCGTATACGCTTCAAAGGTGGCATGGCTGTAGTAGGAGGTTTTGTTCAATAGGGCGTCAATCTCGGCTTTGGGTAATCCGTAGACTTTTCCCAATTCCCTCACCACGGCGTTGGTTTGGAAAGTGCTGTAGGTGGCCAGCAAGGCCGCCCCATGGGCTTTGTACTTCTCCAAGATATAGGCCGTGACTTTGTCGCGATCCTGCCAAGAAAAATCGAGGTCGAAGTCGGGCGGACTGCTCCTGTGCGGGTTAATAAAGCGTTCGAAGTAGAGGTCAAGGTCGATGGGGTCTACATCGGTGATGCGCAGGCAATACGCCACCATGGAGTTTGCGCCGGAGCCGCGGCCTACGTAAAAGAAGTGGTTTTCGCGGGCGAACCTGCAGATGTCCCAGTTGATCAAAAAGTAGGCGGTGAACCCCAGCTGATAGATCATTTGCATCTCTTTTTCCAGTCGCTGCGTGGTTTGAAAGGTGTAGTTGGGATAGCGATAATGAAGTCCTTCCGAGGCCAATTCCCGCAGCATGCGGAAGTCTTGGTCGGCATCCCCGGTGAAGGTTTTTTTGTTTTGTTGAATGTTCCATTCAAAAGTCCAGGCGCAGCCTTCTGCGAAGGCCTGCGCCTGGGTGATTAAGTGTTTCGCTGTTACAAATTTTGAAAAAATTTGTCGCAGCGGCTGCCATTGCTGCCACGGCGAAGCCGTGGCGCCCTCCGGCAATTTCGACAGCAAACAATTGTGATCGATGCAACGCAATAATTTGTGGGTCTCAAAATCAATCTCGTCGCGAACTGTAATCGTCTGTATCGCCAACAATCGATCCACCGGCAAAGGCCGCTTCCATAGCCGCAGCCGATCCAACTGCCTCCAGGGTACCGCAATTCCCCAAGCAGAAACTTTGGCTTCTCCACCTGTCGCACCCGCCACATCTTCCGCACCCGCCACATCTTTCGCATCAGGCGCTTCCGCTGCCCCCGTCTTAACTTCTGCCCCCGCCACATCCGCCAAATCATTTTTCCACCCCCATAAGCGCTCCAAAGGATAAATCACCCGCACGCCATCCAACACCGGTGCAACCTCCGGAAATGTCAACCCTGCCATCAAATGCCCTGAAAGAAACCCGTTCATCGAGGCAAAGCCTCGCTGCGATTCACAAACCAACAAATACAAATGCCTGTCCCCATTGCGAATGTCACACCCCACCAACGCCTCTATGTGCTTGCAATCCCTCGCCGCCCGCAAATAGTTGCTCACCCCCGACACATTGTTGATGTCGGCCAGTAAAATGGGGACCTTTTGTCGCATCGACATCGCCTCTGATTCGCACCGCTGTACTATCTCCTCCGGCGACATCATCCCGTAACGCAAACTGAAGAAAGAGTGAAAATGCACAATCATGGCCCTGAAACACGATAAATGATTAAAAAATTGACAATTATTTGCCAACAAAATAGACAAAATGAAATAGCACGCCAAAAAAAAGGCGCAGATTTCTGCGCCTTTTTTCGATCATGTATTGCAAAGCGCTGAGCGCCTTACTGTTTCACAAATTTCAAAGCACCGCCTTTGCCATCGCACAGCAAATAAACACCGGCGCTCAAATCAGCCACGGAGATTCGGGTGTTCTCGCTGGCCGAAACAGCCAAGCGCTTCAACACCTTGCCCTGCAAATCGCACACCTGCAATTGCTGCAATCCCCCTTGTACAAAACGCACGTCCAAATAGTCCACGCAAGGGTTGGGAGAGAGGCTGCCCAAGGCGGTAATTCGATCCTCAACACCCAAGATGCCAAAAGCCACCATGTTGGAATTGATTAATGTACTGCCCGCCGTGTCGCAAGCGGTTTTGCCTTTGATGCCGATGTAGTAACGGTTTTTTCCACTCGGAGGTGTCAAGTCGCTGTACGATTTCACCGTAGAGGCCACCGAAGCAATCGGTGTGAATTTGCCCGAGTTGTTGCTGCGGTAAATGACGTAAGTGTTCAATGGGAAAATCCCAATGTAATCAGACCAGTTCAAATTGTTTTCTCCATTGACCCCTAAGTTGGCCGTGAGATGCAACGTGGTGTGGGCGTAGTAGCGCGACATTTCATCGCGGTTGTTGCAAGAGTCAATCGCTTCGATGTAATACGTAAAAGGACGTTGTTTGGGATTGACCTGGGTGTCCAAGAATGATCCCGCCGTGGTTAAGTCGGCATCGCCAATCAAATCGAATTCACCGGCGAAGTTCGACTCGCGATAAATATTGTACAAGGCCGTTCTCTTGCCTGGGGTTACAGACCATACCAATTTGTTTCTGCCCGTAGCGCTGTCAACGGTTACCATGCACAAGGCCTCCACGCTGGGGGTTAGCACTTTCACGTTGATGGTGTTTGATACCAAACCGCAACCCGATGCTGAATCCAAGGCATAGGCATTGATGGCGCCTGATCCACCCACTTTGATTTTCTTGGATTGGCTGTAATAGGGACTCCAAAACAAACTATTGAAACCGTATTTGGTGGTCAATTCCAATTCTACAGAATCCCCAAAGCACACCACGGTATCGGAATTGGCACGGATGGTCAACTTTTTCAATGTATTCAAAATCACCTCCAACACTTCAGAAGTGTCCACACAACCAATGGCCGATTTTACCACAGCATAATACTTACCTGCTTTGGTTACAGTAATGGTATTGGTAGAGTCTCCTGTGTTCCATCGCACGGGCGCCGTGGAATAAGAATACAAGGTCACCTGTCCGCCCTCACAAAGTCGGGTTGGGTTGGTGAAACTGCCACTGTACGCCTTGATGTAGGCATCATTTACGGTGATGAAAACCCCGGCTGTGGTGTCTACACAATTGTAAGAGCTGTCATAAGCATAGGCCTGAAAATAGCCGTTAGAACTCACTACCCGAGATTTGCCATAGTAGCCATCCGTCCAGTAAATTTCGGGATTGCCTGTGCAAGAAACGCTCAGTTGAACGGTGTCGTTACAGGTGGTAATGGTGCTTTTCTTGGTGGTCAGTTCCAACTTGAACTGGTTGTTGTAGCAAGGGAACCCAAGTCCTTTGATGCCTTGTGCTTGTACCGCATTGGCAGAAGATAGAATGATGATAAAGGTCGAAATGATTGAAAATAATTGTCGCATAGTGAAATTTTCACATTGGGAACATCTGTCCACGGCCTTTGGTTTTGACGTTCGTCGATGTATTGTTGAATTCCATCTCTACACAACATATTCTTACCTTTGAGCGTTAAACAATCATGGTAAGGGTACTGCGATATCAAATCATTGTCGCTCTGGGATGGCTTTTTTCCGCAGTTCCTGTCATTGCCCAACATTTCGCCCCCATTGCAGTTGGCAATTACAGCGGTGTTCACGCGGCCAAGGTAAACCCCGCATTAACGGCCCAATCGCCCTACAAATGGCATCTAAATATCATCGGTGCTTGGGCCAATGTCAACAACAACTACATCAACCTTCAACTGCCGTATTCGGCCTATCACACCCTCTTCAATACCATGCCGGATCAATATAAAACGGTCAATGGCAACCCACGTTTCGATTCGGCTTTTTTGTATGAGGACCTCAATCGCAAGCGAAAGTATGCCGGTGTAGGGGCCATGGCATACATGCCCTCGGTGTTGTTTCAATACAAAAAGGTACACATTGGCTGGCTCAACGATGTGGTGGTTTTGGGTCGCGCTACTGGCGTGGATGAACCGCTGGCACATGCTGCATTTCAAGAGAACGCATGGCACAGACGATTCAATTACTTCATTTTAGACAAAGACAATAACTACAACCTGAATCGGAGTGCTGCAAATGCGAATGCCTATGTTACTTCGGGGATCAATGTATCCTACAGCCAAAATCTCCCTTGGAAGCAAAAGATGATGTTCGGGGCTACCTTAAAAAAAGTGTGGGGTTTGGGTGGTGCCTATTTCAAGTGGGACGATATGCAAGTTCATAAGGTGAGACCCGATGTATTGCAATTCGACAAAACCAATATTCATTATGCGCTTTATCAAGGCAGAGGGCATGGAACGGGCATGGATTTGGGTTGGGGTATGATTTACCACAAGCCCGATTACAAACAAAACGGTGATTACCTCAAAAAACACAAGCAGTATCGTTATAAGTTTGGATTGAGTTTGTTGGATTTGGGTTCTGTGCGATACAACAAAGTGCAAGCCACGGATATTGTCAATGCCAACACCACCACTTGGGATGCCACAGGATTCAGGGACAATTTTGTGGGAATCGATCCCGCAGTGTCGCTGACGCCCATCAACAATGCCTTTTCGAACATGTCGGGCTATTCTACCGACACCCGGACAGAGAACATCGGATTGCCCACGCGATTCATCGCTTCCGTGGATTACCAATACAGCAAGCGTATTTTTATCAATTACCAAGTGATGCAAAGTTTGCGTGGCCGGTTTACCCAGCATATGCGCTATCAGAGTTATGCCATGATCGCCCCACGCTATGAAAAGCAAAAATGGGAAGTGTCGGTGCCCATTTTGTTAGAGTACGACTATCGCAGTCTCCGCGCGGGATTTGCCCTGAGGGCCGGGTGTTTTTACATCGGCAGCAACAGCGCCCTCAATTTTCTGTATACCCGCAATGTGCGCGATGCAGACATCTACTTTGGCTTCACCATCTCACAGCTAAAAGGCACCAAAAACGATTGGTTTATCCGTCGCAGAAAAGAGGCTGCCGAACAAAAGGACAACAAAAAACCCGATTGCGAGAAAATGTAGTTGCTTGTCCCGCTTTGTGCTCGGGTTATTCCGTACAGAGCAGTGAGGACTGTCCCACCAATACATCGCCCCGGAAACAACGCAATTGGTAAAGACCCGCTTCGCCATTGAAGATGAATCCTTCCATATTCATGCTTCTTGTCGAGCGCAACACCAAACGCCCCGAGGCATCGGTAATTTCGCAATGCGACCAATCCTGACTTCCTCCAATTTGTACCCATTGTCCCGATTTTACTGGATTCGGGAAGGCAAAAACTCGGTTGATTACGATTTCTCCTGAGGACAATTCTCCCAAAACAATGTCGCGATACTGTTGCGAGAAACAGCTGTCTCCTTTTTGGGTGACATCATGAAAAACGCGAATCGTTTGGTTGCTAAATGCGGAGAGATTTTGTTGCGGATTAACAGTTGTAGAGATCCATCCGGGTGCCGATTGGATATACCACATATGGTCGCCCGTGGTATCTGCTGGAACAAAGGTGTATAATGCTCCCTGATTGCTGTAACTGAAATTGGCATTGGGCAAGGGGTTGACTTGAATTCGGGCTTTGGCTGAATTTGCCACGCAGCCTTTGGTGGTGACACCCTGCAGCCACAAGGTATCGCCATTTTTCACAACCACTTTTGTGACGCCACTCAATACAGTGTTTATTTGACTTACTTTTTTGCCGTTCTGAATGACCCAAGCATTTTTAACAGCATTGGTATCGCAATCATTGGCAAACCAAACGCTGATTCCGCAGGTAACATTGGGGGATAATGTATCCAAATTGTGTTTTAATTGGTTTGCGCTGATGGATTCCGCCACCCAACTGATGGATTTTTGGGTAGTGCCACACACAATTTGCGCGGAGTCTAATACCGCAAAATCCACTTTCCCCGTGGTGGATTTGATGTCTAACTCAAACGAAGCCGATTGACCTTGTGCGATACCATTCAACCAGGTATGGTATTTGGGTGGAAGTCCCGTCAATTTGACGGTGGCCTTGCTACCAACACACAAGGGGTTGCTCGTCCATGAGGCACTATAATTGATGGGCGTGCAAGATTTGGTGGTGGCGTTGAAGCGGGCTATTGGGCTGATGCCGCAGTCGCTGTTCAGGGTGTATCTAACCCACAATGAAACCGCCGATTTGTCGGATCGCGTAGCCACAGCAACAAACGTATCGAGTCCATTACTTCCTGAAAGGTTCCATGTTTTTCCTGAGTCTTTGCTGTAGCTGTAGGCAGTGGCTAAGGGGTTGAATTTCCATCGGAAAATAACTTGGGTGAGCTGTGAATCTATGCCCGCCAACTGGGGCGATAGGGAGGAGTCAACCACTGAGTAGCTCAATGAAAGCGGTACACTCACACATCCGTTACTTCCTTTTATCCAAAAGCGCTCTTTGGGATTTGTCAATCGAGCCACCGTTTTGATCAGGGTATCGCCTGAAAATGGACCTGTTGCACCCACGATGGATACAGAATCGCCCTTGGCCAAAACTACCTTCCAATTCACGGAACTATTCACGCAATAGGCTGACTTGGCTGGGAATAATTTTACATTGGCAATGGGTTTGGGAACAACCAATATTTTGATAGGGTCTGTAAGGGTAGAGCAACCTTCTACGCTGGTGGCCAGGTTGAAATAGGTGCCTGTGTCTTTCAAGAAAATGGTTGTTTTGGTGCTGTTATTGTGTAGCCACTTTTGTTTGTACAACGTTGCGTTCAATGCAGCGACGCTGACTTTCAGGGAATCGCCGTTGCACAATGTACTTGTTCCTTTGGGGGTTGTGCTCGCCTTTGGAGGGGATGTATAAGTCGTGATATTCAACGTAACGGTGTTGGATTTTCCATATGCGTTGGTGGCACTAAACAAAATGGTGTGTTTGCCCGCAGTGAGTGTTAGGGTGGGGTTTTGTGCTGTAGATAGGCGGGTGTTGGCGCCGGTGGCAGGTTTTTCTTCCCACAAATAAGCAGTGGGTGAATTTGTGGCGCTTCCCTCGAATTTTGTACCGTTTGTGCAGGAAACTGGGTCGGCCAATTTCGCTGAGGCTACAGGTAACAGCGTGGATGGGGTGATGGTGAAATCCTTTTTGTAAATGTAATCCCCGTTATCGCTACCGTTGTTGTTGGTAGAATTCAAATTGACGAAAAATTGGACTTTTCCTACATTGGTAGAGGGGGCCTTCCACTTGAAGGACCATGCTGTACTGTCTGTGGCCACACGGGCCGAACCTGTGGTTGTTTGTCCGATATAATAGCGCGTTTTTCCGCCCACCGAAGTTGAGCTGGTGCTGGTACGACTGTCAGCTGTGGAGAATGTGCCTGCAGCGGCATTGGTTGTGTCCAGGGCTGTGAGTTGGAAGCCAAATTTGGAAATGCCTGTTTCTGCATAGGTGAGGGTGATGGTGTATGTAGAATCTGGGAGATACCCTGTGCTGGGGATATTGCTTCTCATGCGGATTCTGTTCCATTGGGTTCCTGAAGTTACCAAGCTATATGATGCATGACAACTGGTACAATTGCCTTCTGAGATGGCGCCTGTGTATCCGGGATTGGAACCGTTGGTGTAGGAAACTACATCCCGAATGAGGACAACGCTCAGCAATAGGAACAAATATTTGATGTATTTCATGGGTTTTATTTGTTAGAACAAAATTAGGGTTGTTTCGTTGCTTAAATCATTTGACTTCAATCAATGACAGAAAGAAAACAAATCAGTGCAACAATGGTTGTGCCGGAAGAAATGGATAGTTTCTATGACCATGGCACATTGGCAAAATCTGTAGTTTGTCGTTCTGTTCACGTGATAAGTCGATGCGGCCCGCAGGGCCGCATCATAATCGTTATCTTTGCCCTTATGAACCAATGGATTGCCGCGGGACTCTTGCTTTTTGGTGCTTCAGCTCCCTTGAAAGGACAATCAGTGCGCTACAATTTGGAGCAGTGCATCGAACAAGCCCTAAAGCAAAATATTGATGTGCAGCTCTCCATGCTCTCTGAGTCACAGGCAGAACTGTCGATGAATCAAGCCAAAAGTGGCTTCGCACCTGATTTGACTGCGGCAGCGGGACAGTTTTATCAATCTGGTCGGACGATCGACCGCTTTACCAACCAGTTTGTGCAATCAACCATAGGGTCGAACAATTTTCAACTGCAGGGCTCTGTTTTGCTATATGGCGGGGGACAAACCCAAAACAATTACAAGCAAGCCAAACAAAATTGGATGGCCTCTGAAGCCGATCTCGATGCCGTTCGGTTGTCGGTAATTTTGCAAGTATCAGGGGCTTATGTGCAGTGTTTACAGGCCCAAGAGGCAGAAAATGCAGCCCGAAACGCGGCAGCCGCGAGCCAAGCGCAGTTGGATCGCGGTCAGATTATTCATGATGCCGGAGGGAGCAACCGCGGGGTGCTACTGGGATTAAAAGCCCAGCATGCCAACGATTTGGCAGCCCTTACAGCGGCCCAAAACAACAAGGCTGTTGCTATACAAAACCTGAAACAACTCATCCGCCTACCACAACATCAAGTATTGGAAACGGCAACAGAGTCGCTGGGTGAAATAAACGCCCCCTTTGCCTACACGGCGCAACAATTGGTGGATTCCATTTTGTACAAACGGCCCGATTATCGTGCAGCCAAATACCGTATGGCCGCGGCGGAGTACGGACTTCGTTCGGCAAAAGGCGCCCTGTTGCCCACATTGAGCTTGGGCGGTAGTGTGAGTACGGTATATTCAGACAATGCGAAAAGTGTGGATGGGGTAAGTGTGAGTGGGTTTTCTCCCATCGGAAGGGTTCAAGGCACCAATGAAATCGTGGAAGCACCCAAATTTGATTATCAAATGAGTACCATAGGTTTCGCCGATCAAATACAAAACAACTTCGGTCAATCTTTGGGCATGAATTTGAACGTGCCCATATACTCGGGCATGCAGCGACAAAATCAGGTAAAATCGGCCGATGTAAACCTGATGCGGGCAAAGTTGAACTTGGATCGCATCGAGCAAAATGTGCAAAATGAGGTACTTACGGCCTTTAATAATTATCAGAATGCCGAGAAGCGATACCTGGCCAACAAGGAAAGCCATGAATTGCAGAAGCAGAATGAGGAATACATAAAGCAACGTTTTGATGCTGGATCGGCCTCGTATTTTGAATATCAAGTGGCTCTGGCAAACGCACAGGCAGCGTATCAAAACTTCATTTCAGCCAAGTATGAGCGGGCATTTCGCAGACTGGTACTCGAATTTTATCTATCTCCCAACATCAACTCCCAAGCGGTAGCTCCTGAATTGCCGTCGCTCGACAAATAATCGCATCGCAAAGAATCAAACAATGACAAAAAAACGCATACTCTGGATTTCTCTCTCGGCTTTGGTCGTACTCATCGTTGTGGCCATGGTGCTCAAAGGAGGTAAGAAGGATTTGGAAGTGGAAACCGCCAAGGTTGAATCGCGCAGCATCACAGAAATTGTGAGTGTAACCGGGAAAATCCAGCCGGAAAGTGAAGTGAAAATCAGTGCTGATGTCAGTGGTGAAATCATCGATATGTTGGTGCATGAGGGCGATAGTGTAACGAAAGGACAATTGTTGTTGCGCATCAATCCAGAATTGTACGAAACGGCGATGTCGCAGTTGAAGGCCAATCTCGACAATGCCCGTGCGGCGTTGGCTGGGGCGGAAGCACAGAGTATCAAAGCCAAATCGTCATTTGATCAAGCCGGCATCAACTATAAGCGTCAGAAGAAATTGTACGAACAAAAAGTGATCAGCGACCAAGAATGGGAAAACGCCCAACTTCAATACGAGGTAGCCAAAGCAGATTTTGAAGCCGCCGGAAAAAATGTGTTGGGAAGCAAATACAATGTGCAAAGTGTGGCTGCGCGCTTAGAGGAGGGTAAGCGAAATTTGGGTAGAACGAGTATCTACGCGCCGGCATCGGGCATTGTAACGCATTTGACATCGGAGAAAGGGGAGCGCGTTGTGGGGACGGCCCAGATGGCGGGAACAGAGATTATGCGCATTTCCAACATGCAGATGATGGAAGTACAGGTGAACGTAAATGAGAACGACATTGTGAGAATACATCGTGGCGATAGTGCAGATGTAAAAGTGGATGCCTACGATGGTCGGATTTTTCGCGGTGTAGTGACAGAAATAGCGAATTCAGCGGTGTTCAATGCGGCGCAGAATATGAGCGATCAAGTCACCAATTTTGTGGTGAAAATCCGCTTGGTTTCATCGAGCTATCAAGACCTTGTGAAAGAGGGTGACTTCCCATTTTTGCCAGGAATGACGGCCAGCGTGGATATCAAAACAAAAACAAAATCCGGCGTGGTATCAGTGCCCATTGCTGCCGTTACCACCCGCAATCCCTTGGTGGGCAGGGAGGGCGACAAATCCGTTGATTCAAAAACGGGGGTGCAAACATGGGTCTTTTTGTACAATGGAGGCAAGGCCAAGGCGGTGGAAGTGAAAACAGGAGTCCAAGATTTGGATTTTTATGAAGTCGTGAGCGGTTTGAAAGTTGGAGACGAAGTGGTTTCAGGCCCTAGTATGTCTATCGCCAAGACCTTAAACGACGGCGATAAGCTGAAGAAGAAAAAATAATTTTACACAAAATGCCCACCGATGGGTGGGAACTCTTACACAAAATGGTAGTTTTGTGGTGTTGCTAGGTTCGATGGTGGATGGCAAATCCATATCGATGAAAAGGGAACTTCGGTGAAAAACCGAGACTGTACCCGCAGCTGTAACTCCATATCAATCAGAAGATTGATGTATTTTTTGGGCCTCTAATGCCACTGTGTTATAACGGGAAGGCGCCCAAAGAGGAGAAGTCAGAAGACCTGCCTGGAAACACCATTGCACGCTTTCGGGAATAAAAGCGCGGCGAGGATAGAAGGGTCTCCCTTTTTTGCTCACCTTTATTCCGGAATGCGTGCCCAAGAACTACCATGTTTGCACTGGGCTGTATATCGTTATTGGGAGCAATTGGCTCTTTCGCGTTTGAAGGCGATACCCTTCAGCGTGCGGTTTTTTCGGAAGAGAAACCCTGCGATAC
>JALQWO010000129.1 GCA_023258655.1 Bacteroidia bacterium | reverse complement strand
GTATTGACGATACTCATCGAGTGTGGTAGAACCGATACATTGGAGTTCGCCGCGTGCTAATGCCGGTTTAAACATATTGGAGGCATCGAGTGAGCCGGAAGCATTTCCTGCACCAACGATGGTGTGTATCTCATCAATAAACAAGATGACATCCGGATTTTTCTCAATTTCGTTCAACACGGCTTTCATCCGCTCTTCAAACTGTCCGCGATACTTGGTCCCCGCCACCATGGAAGCGATATCCAAACTCACCACGCGCTTGTTGAACAACACACGACTCACCTTCCGTTGAATGATGCGCAACGCCAGTCCTTCCGCGATCGCAGTTTTACCCACACCGGGCTCACCTATCAATACGGGGTTGTTCTTTTTGCGTCGACTCAACACTTGACTCACGCGCTCTATTTCTTTTTCTCGACCCACGATGGGATCCAATTTGCCTTCTTCTGCCGCTTTGGTCAGGTCACGACCAAAATTGTCCAGCACAGGGGTCTTGGTTTTGGATTTGCCCCCCTTGCGGGCTTCTGCGGCTTTTTGCTCTTCGCGATAGAAATCCTCTGGGGTTTCATTTTCATCACTGGCCGATTCGTTGCGAATTTGGGGATTGTCTACACCCTCTTCCAAGGCAGATTTAAAGACATCATAATTCACACCGTATTGGTTCAAAATTTTGGAAGCCACATTGTCTTCATCGCGCAGTATGGAAAGCAACAAATGTTCTGTCCCAATCAAGTCTGTCTTGAAGATCTTCGCCTCCAAGTAAGTGATTTTGAGTGCCTTTTCGGCTTGTTTGGTCAGGGGGATATTGCCCAAGTTGGCCGTTTTGGTAGCGGTGGTGCGGATGGCGTCTTCAATGCTCTTCTTCAAACGCAATGCATCGATGTCTAGCATCTTGATGGTTTGAATGGCTTTGCCCTCACCCTCCCGGATAATACCCAACAACAGGTGTTCGCACCCGATGTAATCGTGACCCAAGCGGATGGCTTCTTCCCTGCTGTATTGAATTACCTCCTTGACCCTTTGAGAAAATTTTGCTTCCATGTGTTGTCTGCTTAATTACAAATGTATGGGCTGATCATGGCATTTAATTCACCAAAAACAAACAAGCCCACGGACTGTATCTTTTGTTGGATATAACACATATTGTACCCATTTTGTTGGATAGAAATCGGCTGACATTTTGGCGTTCGTGACACCCGAATGGGGCCTCAAAAATGTTTACAAGTTTTGTGGGCCAGAATGGTACTTTGAATCTTGTTTTAATTTTACTTTGTAGGTCCTATGGACGACAACGCCAGCAACAAAACCACGCGAAGGAAAAGCCAAGTGCCCAAAATCATCGGTCCCGATGCCAGCGGTCGCATGCCTCCGAATGCCCGAGAGCTGGAGGAAGCTGTCCTTGGTGCGATGATGTTGGAGCGCGACAAAATCCACGCTGTGGTCGAGATTTTGACCGAAGGCCATTTTTATGCGCCTGAAAACGGCAAAATTTATGCTGCCATCAAGAAGTTATACGAAGAGGGGGGCGCAGTGGATTTGCTCACCGTTGCCAACCGCTTGCGCAATGCCGGCGAATTGGACATCATCGGTGGGGCCTACTACCTGGCTTCCCTCACAAGCAAGGTCTCTTCCGCTGCTAACTTGGAATACCACGCCCGCATTCTTACACAAAAATTTGTGCAACGCGAGCTCATACGTGTATCAGGAGAAATCTCACAAGATGCTTATGACGATACCCTGGATTCTTTTGAAATGTTGGACGAGTGTGAGCGCAAGTTGTATGAAATCAAAAACGCCGGATTGAAACGCAGCTTCAGGGGAATCAAAGACCTGGTTACCCAAGCCCTGAAAGAATTGGAATTGCGTCAAGCAACCGACAATTCCGGTATCACAGGAGTGGCTACGGGATTCAGCGATCTGGACCGAATCACCAGTGGATGGCAACCTTCCGATTTGATCATTTTGGCCGCGCGACCTGCCATGGGTAAAACCGCTTTTGCCTTGTCATTGATGCGGAATGCCGCCTTAGATTTTGGCAAAAAAGTCATGATTTTTTCCTTGGAGATGGCCGATGTGCAATTGGTGAATCGATTGGTGAGCGGAGAAGCCGAAATAGAGTCGGATAAAATCAAAAAAAGCAACCTCACCGAACAGGAATGGCAGCGCTTGCACGACAAAACTGTGCATTTGTCCAATGCTGGCATTTTCATCGACGATACCCCACAGTTGAGCATTTTCGACCTAACGGCAAAATGTCGTCGGATACACTCCCAGAGCGGTTTGGACTTGGTGGTGGTCGATTACTTACAGTTGTTGCGCCACGAAACCAAAGGACAAGGAAACCGAGAGCAAGAAATCGCATTCATCTCAAGGGCGTTGAAAGGCTTGGCCAAGGAGTTGGGCATCCCTGTAATCGCCTTGGCTCAGCTGAGTCGGGAAGTTGAAAAACGCGGCAACAAACGTCCCCAACTTTCAGATTTGCGGGAATCGGGATCTATCGAACAAGACGCGGATATGGTGATGTTCTTGTACCGCGACGAGTATTACCAAAAGATGGGGATGAACGAACCCGGTCAGCAATCAGATGCCAATCCCGGAAGTGAAATTGCCGGACTCACTGAAATCATCATCGGTAAAAACCGCCACGGGGAAACGGGTTCTGCTTTCGCCAAGTTTGTCGGACAATTTTCAAAGTTTGTGGATTTGGACCCCCAGGATCGGATGATGTTGGAGAACAAAGGCGGCGATTTCAACTTCTATCAACCGCAGAGCGTTACCGTACAAAGCAAAATGAATAGCAGCAGTCCCTTCGTGGAAGACAACGGCTGGAACTCGGGCTTCACGCCAAATATCTCGGAAGATTTTTAAGGTAAATTCGGTTTGAAATCTTTTTGATTATTGAGTGTCCGGGATAATCAAAAATGAGCTTTCAATGCGCGGTTAAATTCTGTGATAAACCAAACCATTGATTTCGAATCTCAAGATACCCGATTTTATTTTTATCACAATTGGCCATTCGTTGGGATCGGAAGAAATAATGTTTCTTGCATGATTCATCGTCGTGTATTCAAACCCCTTCAGCCAAGCCGTATCATTCTGTAGTCTAATATTCCAAGACGTATCGGAGAATCCATTAAATTCGGGAATTTCAAAACTGTAATTAGTAAAATCAAAACGTAGATTACCACTTTGCTCGATGGATTCAGAATACTGTGAAAAGAAACTGATTCTGAGTTGGTCGATTTTCTGATTTCCTCGAAATACAGAATAATAGTAATCAGCACCCTCAAGAAAGCAACCTTCGCCACCAAAATATCCTTTATAATCTTGCTTAGAATGATCCGAATCATGAACCAGATTTATTGTATCACCCAAGTTAGATTTGAAATACTGTGTATCCTTGGATAAAAAAGTTTCTGTCAGCAAAAACTTGTCTGATTTCTTCATCGGAGTATTGCGTCCACAGTGGATCAACAAAAACAAGGCGACAATGATGATTGGATATCTCATCAGGTAAATTCTATTGAAACAAAATTGAAACTAATCGGTAAACAGATTACCTAATTTTTACAAAGATGCAGTTCAAAATTTCAATCCAAAACGCAACGAACACGGATGAATCTCCTCACCTCAGGATCATCTGACTTAAGGATATATGGCATTTTCAAGAAGAGC
The DNA here is from genome assembly GCA_023258655.1 of Bacteroidia bacterium. Lineage (GTDB taxonomy): Bacteria > Bacteroidota > Bacteroidia > NS11-12g > UBA955 > UBA955. Next base: position 1,070 of record JALQWO010000129.1, on the reverse strand, counting down.
ACATGATGTTCCCGACCATCCGATAGCTTTTGTAAGTATACATCCATGGAGTTAAATTCGTCTCTAGTAAGTTCGCTCAAGTAAATACCATATCCAGAACTCTTATAAAAATCCAAGCCGCCCGCCTTGAAAAAGTAGAAAAATCGTCTGTTAGATTCATTATTAATGAAACTTCTCGTATTTGGGGATGCCGGATTATTAAAAACCTCCAAATAGTTAATTACATGACCCCAACCAAGGTCAGAAAATGTACCACCCCAAGGAAATGTGGATGGCGCATAACTATCAATAAAAGAATCTCTAATCATCTTCTCATTTGTTCCATCGTGGGGGAAATCACGGGCATAGTCACTCATTGTCAAGTAATCGAAATCAAACGCTCGACTGACTCTCTGCAATTCACGCATCACAAGCACAAAGGAGGTATCTTCACTATCACCGCCATAATTCGATTTAGTATCAGCAGCCCGAATTGAAACAAATCGCTCAACCAATGTGTACAATGCATATTTGTCCTTTTGAGGCGATGTGGGGTCCACGTCTCCGATTTGTACTGGAATGTACACATCTAATCCGCTCTGTCGATTGGGATAAAGGGCGTTTATTATTGTAGTATCGTGGTATCGTAGGCCGTACTTCCCTTTCACATCAATTGAATCAACCATCATCGTGAAATTAAGGCTGGTACTCGCTTGAAAAATGGAATCCAATCTCTCATCCTTTGATAAGATCTTGTATGATTTGGGATTTTCAATTTGACTATCATCGTTACACGCAGTAAACAAAGTCAAGCCAGTGGCGAAAAGGAATCCAAACTCGTGTAGTTGTTGTTCTTTAAGGTTTCAATTAGCACTTTGGTTTAATTCCCCATATTCAATCGGTATCCAATGTTGAGTGATAGTGTAATTACATCACGATTGACACGATAACTATTGTAAAATTCTTCAAATCCACCAAAAATCCTGGATGGTTTATTTTTTTCGAAAAAGTGAACAAATCTCACATCCGAAGAAACATAAACATTCGAAAAAAGCCAATATCTCATGGAGCCACCCAAGCCAACTCCCAAA
>JALQWO010000128.1 GCA_023258655.1 Bacteroidia bacterium | reverse complement strand
GGCATCGGACCCAGCGCCCATTCTTTTGATGGCAAAACACGGCGATGGAACATCGCCCAGAACCATCTGTATATTGAAAAAGTGTCGGCCGGAGAACCTGCCTTCGAGGAAGAAATTCTATCCCCCGCAGACCAAACCAACGAATTGCTTATGACGGGTTTGCGACTGATTGAGGGCGTATCGCTACAAATGTTGGAAACGATTTGGCCCACCTTTCGCGAGGAAAAGCAAAGCACCATTGACCAGCTCGTCAACAAAGGGTGGCTGTTACCTGAGACCGATCGACTCATCATTCCGGTTACTGCCCGTTTCCTGTGTGATGCCATCACCGTAGACCTCATGGTAGATTAACCGAATAAAATCGTGCATTTGCCAAAATTGACGGTTGTCATGGTTTCCGCCCTGATTCTGTTGTAATTTTGTAGAAAATTACGATCATGAATCGCAAAACAAACAACAACATTTTGGTGCCCACCGACTTTTCGGATGTGGCAGACAACGCCCTTACCCACGCCATCACGGTGGCCAAAGCCTATGGCAATGAAATCACGTTATTGTACATCTTGGAAGATGGCATGTTGGGTGGTTTATTCTCGGGTGGACAGTCTGATGTGATGCGCGATGCCATCCTCGCCAAATTGGAAGCCAAAGCCAAAGAAATTTCTGACAGCAGCCATGTGAAAGTACATGCGCGCGTAGACCGTGGCAAAGTATACAAGACCGTATCAAAAATCGCCAACGAAGAACAGTTTGATTCCATCATCATGGGTAGCAATGGCGCCAGCGGATTGGAGCAAATCGTGGGCTCAAACGCCTCTCGCACCATCCAATATGCTGAGGTCCCCGTGGTAGTGGTAAAGCAAAACACCGCAAAAGCGCATGGATACAAGAAAATTGTGTTACCCATCGATTTAACCATCGAAAGCCGTCAGAAAGTAGAATGGGCCATCCACTTGGGCAAAAAATTCAACTCTGAAGTCCATGTAGTTTACACCAAGTCCTCAGACGAATATTTGCAACGCAAAATTGAATTGAATATCAATTTGGTAAACCATCAGTTGAAGGACAGCGGATTGGAGCACCGCGTGTTTGCGATGGAAGATGGCTTGCTCGACAATTTCGCCAATGAAATCATGAACTACGCCAATACCGTGAGCGGCGATTTGATTTTGGTGATGACACATACTGAAAAAGGGATTTCCGAAATGATTATTGGCACACTTACCCAACAGTTGGTGAACCGCAGCCAGAACATCCCTGTGATGTGCATTCATCCGCACGAAACCGGTTTTACTTACGATTATTGATTGCAGCAACGGGGAGAAAAATTCCCCGATGCGGAAACGAAAAAGGGCCCCGACGGGGCCCTTTTTCGATAGGGGGTGTAGGATTCAAATCAAAAGTCAAAAATTACCCCTATGGAAGGTTGTAAAAAGCCTGTAGAATTCACCAAGTATTCGGCTTTGTATGAAGGAACGGTGGCGTTGGGATCAGTAATCAAATTGCCGGCCCCATCTTGGGCAGCAATCAACGTTGGGGCTCCCAAGTATTCTTTGTTCAAGAAATTCTGAATGTCCATGTACAAGTTCAGCGATGATTTTTTGAAATACCACACTTTATCAACCCGCACATCCAACTGCGAGAATGTACCCAATCGCAAAGTATTCAACTTGCTGTAATCGTTCAGCGCTACACCTGTAACATCCCAGTTGGCCTTTACCAAACTGCGCTGCACATCGAATGGAGAATAGGGTCTACCGGTTGCCAATCTAAATTTCGCCCCGATTTCCCAGTTGCGCTTCATCTTCATTCCCCCAACCAAACTCACGGTATGTCTGCTGTCCCAAGCACTCTTCACCGCATTGCCATTCTTGTCGCTGAACTCACTCCAGCTGAGTGTGTAAGCCAAAATGCCATAGAGTCCTGAACGACTTCTGCGCTGTATCAAAAACTCCATGCCATAGGCACGACCATCGCAAACCGAACTCACTGGCTCATTGCCCACCACCGCGAAATCCGTACCTAGGTTACCCAAACAAATGCTATCGTTCAACGCCAAAGGATAATTCGCATATTGCTTGTAAAAACCTTCCAAGGTGATGCGCGTATCTTTCACTTTGTTGTACTGTAAACCCGCAGCCACCATGCGATTGCGGATATATTTCACACGATCTTGGTTGTCCAAATCGCCTGCGGCATTTCTGTAGCCCAAAATGGTGTACGATGGCAACTGGGTAAACTGACCTACGTTGGCATTGAAAAACAGTCCTTTCACGGCCGTGGGCAAACTCGCACTCACCGAGGCTGTGGGCTGATTCAAGACATTCTGCATGGTTTTGTTGTAGCTATTCCCATCCAATCGACCCGCAAAACTGATCGTTCCGCTGCCCATCACATTTCGGTAAGCCCGCAGAAATCCACTGTATTTGGCCAGATTTAACTGACTTTCAAAAGCGATGTTCTTGATGCTTCCGGGCGTACCAGGGGCACCGGGTACAAGAATTTTGGCTTTGTTATCCACCCCAAACTGCACGTACTCAACCCCCGCTCCTGCCAAGAGTTTCCAGCGATTGATCGATCGGGAATTCTCCACGCGAAATTTGTTTTCCTCCTCGATGCTCTTGTAGGTGAAAATGCGGTTGTCTTCCGTGCTTTCATCATTGTTACGATACTTGTACGAGGTGTTGTTGAGCATGTTGCGGCTCAAAAAATACTGGGTTTTAGACTGGGTGCCGTAATGCGTGTACACCGTTCCAAACGTGTAGTTCCACTGTCTGTAAACAGGCAAATACCCCAAAATGTATTTGTTGCTCTTCAATTGCACACTGTCTGTGATGTTGTCATTGACTTTCAAATTCAATCGAAAGAAATCAACCGCGCCCACCATCAAAAAGGAGATATCGTCTTTGTCGTTCAACTTGACTTTCACCTTGGCTTGATAATCGATAAAATTGGGCAAAAATGGAAGGCCCAAAACCGAGAACAATCCCTGCAGATAACTTTGTCGGGCCGAAAAAATATAGGTCGTCTTTTTGCCAATCGGACCGTCCGCCGTGAAACCCACATCGCTGCTGCCCAACGTGAAGCGGTACTTGGCTTTGTTGCTATTTCCATCCATCTGTCGGAAATCGAGCACACTACTCAATCCATTGGCGTAATTCACGGGAAACGCCCCGGTGTAAAAGTTCACCTCTTTGATAAAATTTACGTTGAGCAAGCCCACCGGTCCGCCCGTACTTCCCTGCGTTTGGAAGTGGTTAATGATAGGAATCTCGATGCCATCCAAATAGAATTTGTTCTCAGAAGGTGCGCCCCCCCGAATAACCACATCGTTTCTGAATCCAGGAATACTGATCACCCCGGGCAAACTTTGAATGATTTTGGAAATATCGCGGTTCCCACCGGGGTTTCTTTCTATTTCTCGAATGCTCAATTTTTGGGAAGACACAGGACTCTCTGCTTCTCGCTTCTGAATGGTGGTTTTGCGAATATTTACCTCACCCACGCCCGAGGAAAGCGATTGCAACTCCAGCGTGATGTAAGGCGATTTGTCATAGGTAAACAACAACTCCGCAGAAGATTCTGACTCATAGCCATCCAATGTGACAGAAACTGTGTGATAACCGGGCTCAACATTGCTAATATTGAACGATCCATCCGCGCCCGTTTGTGCGATACCTTCCTGCTTGTCGAGCTGAACCTTGGCCCCCGACAGCGGTTTGCGACTCATTACATCAACCACCTTTCCTTGGATGATGACTTGGGCAGAAATGGTTTGCGTGAACAACAAACCCAATAAAACCAAAAACACTCTCATGATAAAGTTAAACAAAACACACTGCAAAGGGTTTTAACTTTCCACAAAATTGTTGACCATTTCGACAATTGTGCATTAAATGTCAGTCATTTCGTCATAAAACCAACTTGGCAAGATTTTCGCAAACCCAAATAAACCGTATTTTCGCACACTTATCATGTTTGGCAATATCATCAAATCCTTCTCTAAGCTGCTAGGCGGCACTTCTGCCGAAAAAGCGCTGAAAGAAATAGAGCCCATTGTGGCACAAATCAACGCGTATTTTGAAGAATACAAAGGGCTCAGCAACGATGCCTTGCGCGGGAAAACCCAAGAGTTCATCCAACGAATCAACGCCCACCTGTCGGAAATCGATGCGGAAATCGCCGATTATAAAAAACAATTGGCAGAAGCGCCCGAAAGCGACATCGAATTGAAGGATGATTTGTTCAATGCCTTGGATGAAATTGAAAAGAAGCGCGACAAAGAACTCGAAGAAATTTTGGGAGAATTGTTGCCTGAGGCCTTTGCCGTGGTGAAAGAGACTGCACGTCGATTCACCGAAAATGCAGAGGTAGTTGCTGCCGCAACGGACCTAGACCGAACCTTGGCCCTGACGCACCCGCACATCGCTGTGACTAACGACCTGGTCTCATACAAAAACGAATGGATGGCCGCCGGCGGTAAGATTCGCTGGAACATGGTGCATTACGATGTTCAGTTGATTGGGGGTATCGCATTGCATCGCGGAAAAATTTCTGAGATGGCTACGGGGGAAGGAAAAACATTGGTAAGTACCCTACCCGCCTACTTGAATGCCTTGGGAAAACGCGGGGTTCATATGGTTACCGTGAACGAATATTTGGCGCGGCGCGACAGTGAATGGAACGCCCCCATTTTCAACTTCTTGGGCCTGACTGTGGATTGTTTGGAGTATCACCGTCCCAACAGCGAAGAACGCAGATT
>JALQWO010000127.1 GCA_023258655.1 Bacteroidia bacterium | reverse complement strand
GTCGCTTCCGTCAGTTCAGTTGTTTCGCTATCGCCCAATTTTGCACTGAATCCCGAAATCAAAATGCCAAATACCAAGGCAATGGATATGATGCCAAGCGCGAATCCGCCGAGCAGAGTGATAAAATATTTCAGAAATGTTTTCATGAATGAGACGCAAAGTTAAGTATGTAGTCCCCGCGAAATAAACAGAATCGTTAAATTGGTGACTATCAAGGATGAAATTATTCAATGCTCGGTGTAACTTTGGCCACATATTTGTATTTATCGTAAAAATTGAATTATGAAATTGACGTTACGCAACTTCTTGGTTACTGCCTGTATTATCCTCCAAGCCCCTTTTGCAAAGGCGCAGCAACCGTTGGGTTTGGTCGTTGGTGATTTGAATACACCTTACGCAGTGAATATGAATCCCGCGATGGTCGCAAGCCAATATAAAAACCGCGCATATTTCAATTGGTGGGGTACTACGCTCGATATTCAAAGCAGTTTTGCCAATAGCAGTGGCTGGCGCAGGTTACCGGGTAGTTTAAAAATGGATCAATCTTGGATTCCGAAGCCAGAAGATCAGAATTGGAGTATGAATTACTTTAATGAAACGTACGGACCGTCTTTGTTCGTTATGCCCGATAACAGTGTAGGATTTGGCTTGGGTGTAAAGGGTGTTTCAGGATTCAATTTCTCTGGGGTCAATCCGCAATTGGGTAATTTGTTGCTGCAAGGACGCGGCGCTTGGGAAAATCCAACCACCGGCAAGTCTGTATCACAAACATCACCCTTTGCTTTCAACACAGAAAAATACCAAGAATGGTACCTATCTTTTGGCTCGTATGTTGGCGATGCAGATGCCAAAAAAGGCATTCGTGCACTGAAATGGGGCGTTACCACCAAAATTCTTATCGGAATGGGCGCTGCGCATCTAAGCTCCAGTAAGTTCAATGCCGAATACAATGGCAATAACAATTTCTTGATCCGGGATATCCTCGCCAACTACAGTTATACAGACCAAACGTCGGCTGCGAATACCATGGTACGTCCTATGGGACTCAAATTTGATTTGATGACAGGCATTGGAGCGGGGGTAGACATGGGTTTTGTGTACGAATACCGTCCCGGATTGGCGGTAAATTACAATGGGATGTTTTCGGGCTGCGAGCGCGAATTCAAACGCACCTATCGATGGAAGTTTGGGGCGAGTTTGACAGATGTTGGATTCATTTCTTACGATGGCAGTGCGTATTCAATTACTGCGAACAATCTGAACTATACAGCGGATTCAATTTTCTCGATCCAACAGATGTATGGTGCTAATCCATCAACAATCAACCATTTTGATCAAATCGCGAATGCAGCGAACACAGTGGGAGCACCAAAACGTTCCTCGTTCACTTCGTATACACCCATGGCTTTGAATATGCAGTGGGATTACCGGTTTGGTGAGTGGCATTTGGGGACTTATTGGATTCACAATTTGAAGCCCGTTGATATGCCCGGTTTACGCCGTTCTTCAATGTTTAGTGTTGTGCCTCGGCATCAGGAAGAGCGCTTTGAATATGGGTTCCCCATATCTGTGATCAATAATTACAGCCAGTTGAATGTAGGGGCCTATGTGCGCGTTGGCCCCGTGATCGTTGGAACCAATAATTTGGCGGGATTGGGACAATACATGAGAAATACAGGCAACCAAGGGGCTAGTTTCTATATTGGGTTTCGCTCCAAAATCGGGGATTGTTCCAAAGCCATTGTTTACGACGATGATAACAACGATTGGGCCGAAGATTCAGCTGTGGTTGACACTGCTGTGAATGCTAAAGAAAATCAAAAGCAGCGCGATACCATCATCAAACACGATACCATCATTAAACGAGATACCATCGTAAAAACCGAGATCAAGACCATTGTGAAACGCGATACGGTGGTTGTGACCAAAACGGTGAGTACCAATACCAACAATCCCGCATTGCAACAAGCGTTGAATGATTGTCAAAAACGAGAAGCAGATTTGAAAAATCGTTTGGCGGCTGTTGAGGCTCGCGAAGCGGCAGCAAACAATAAAAATAAAAATTGTGAGGCGGAATTGGCAAAGTGGAAAGCAGAGAGTGATAAGTGCAAAACAGAATTGGATCTGTTGAAAGCGGAAAATAATCGCATTAAAGCGGAAAATTATCGTTTGCGGACCGACAAAGAGGTAGCCATTCTTCCTTCCGATAAACAGCTCAAGCGATGCGATAGTTTATTGGCGGTTGAATTGTTGAAGAATCAAAAGTTGCAAGTTGAATTGTCGGATAGTAAAAAAGCAGCATCCGATTGCGGGGTGAAATTGGCTGATGCAGTCAACAAATCCAAAGCATGCGAATCCGAATTGGCAAAAGCCAAGCAGCAAATCGAAGTGCTTCAGGCTGATAAAAAACGACTGGAAGATCAGCTGAAATCGGTGAGTTTGGGTGAGGATTGTACGCCCTACAAAAACAAAATTGCCGAATTGGAAAAATTGTTGGCAGCTGAACGTCTGAAAACCTCACAGTTGACCAATGATTTGAACAATTGTAATAAATCCCTGGAAACCCTGAAGGCCCAATTGGCTGCAGAGCAGGCAAAAGTGAGGGATTTGGAAGCCAAGTTGAAAACTTGTATTCCTTTGGATCAATACAACAAAGCATTGGCTGATTTGGAAGCACAGAAAAAAGCAACTGCCGCAGCGGAAATCAAAGCGAGTGAGTCTGAAACCAAAGCCAAAAATGCAGAAACCAAACTCGCGGAATGCGACAAAGCAAAAGCGGCTCTCTTGGTTGAATTGGAAGCAGCCAAAAAGAAAGTGGCCGAGCTGGAAGAAAAGTTAAAGAATAGCAATACGGGTTCAGATTGCAGCAAAACCCGCGATTCCTTGAGTCAAGCCTTGTTGGATTTGGGCATTGCCAAGAATGCGTATGATGCACTCATGGCGGAATACCAAGATTGTTTAAAATCTGCCAAATCATACAAAGATCAATTGAAAGCCTGTCAAGACAAGCTCGCAGCCGGTACATCGGATGCATCAGCTGTTGACGCATTGAAAGCAGAAATCGCGAAGTTGAAAATAACCATCACAGAACTCAATGGGGAAGTAGCTGCGGTGAAAAAGAGTTTGGAAGCTTGTCAAGAATCTATCGATGAGAAAGATGCATTGATCAAATCTCTGCAAGACCAACTCAAAGGCAAGAATGCAGATATTGCCACTTTGCAGGCGCAGTTGAAATCGGCTCAAACCCAACTGAACGACGTGAAAGCCCGTTTGGCGAAGTGTGAGGAGGAAAAAGCAGCGGGTGGAACATCGGCGCCGACAGGAACGGGTACATCTGGCGGCACAACGCCTGGCGGCGGTATCAGCCCTGGGGGTGGAAATTGATCGTCAGAAACTTCCGTAAAAGCGGATGTTCAAACGGCGGCCTGTGAGGTAGTCGGGAACACCGTATCGGTTGTTTTGCAAGTCTTTTACCCAACTGTAGCCGATCACGTTATTGATGGCCAAAAGGTTAAAAATATCAGCACTCAACCAAGCGCTTTTCAATCCGATTCTGTGTAGCCAAGGGTTCTTTTTTGTGTCAAAAATTTTGCTGAAGCCAATATCAACCCTACGGTAAGGCGGAATGACATTGGGTGTGGTTGTGTATCTCGCTTTTCCATCCAAGTAATACGGGATTGCTGTGCCCAAGTTCAAACTCAAATTCACCCTCAAACTGGGGTTGTTGGGCATCTGGTCTTGGAATACTACCCCCAAATTAACTCTCCGGTCAGTAGGACGTCGCAGGTAATCTGTGGTTACGTCTTTGTTTATATCGCGGTCAAAATAAGTAATGCGTTCTTTGGTTTGCATGATACCCAAGGTGAACCAACTTTCCAATCCATCCGTAAAGTCACCATATAATCGTTGATCGATACCCCAAGCATATCCCTGAGCGGCATTTTGGGCATAATAACGAATGCGAATATTGTCAAAAAGGTATGGAACCAAATCCTGATAGGATTTAAAATAAGCTTCCGATGTGTATTTGAATTTTCTACTTCCTGCATAGATGTATCGCTCAAATCCACCAACAATGTGATGACTTTTTTGGGAGAGTAGGGACTTGTTCAGTACACCATCGAATCCCCGCAATTCTCGGTAAAATCCGGGTTGATGATAGGCCCCAGCCGCGAATTTGAATAGAATATCGGGTCGTTTCAAACTGTCGACTCGTTGTCTTTCGTTGTAGTTTTTGTTTGGCTCCCAGCTCAAGCTAACCCGTGGCATCACCAGGATTTCCTCATTGAGATTCCAATATTGTCCGCGCACTCCGGCATTCAACCAAATTTGTTCACGCTTGCTTAATCGCCATTGTCCACCCCAATGTCCCTTGATGCGAACGGTGTTGATTTGATTTCTCGCTTTGATGTAATCATCAAACAAAATACTATCTCTGGATGCGCCCCAAGGACTCAAATTGTATTCTGCACTGTCGTTATAATACCATTCCGCAATTTTGTCATTCACTGATTCAACATTGGCCCGGATGCTGTAATGCCAGGAAAACGCATCTGTGGTTTTGCCGATTCTGCCCAAATGAGCGAATTGTGTAACACCCGATGCCATTCTGTTTCTGCCATGATCAATGTAATAGCCGTATCCCAGTGTTTTTAGTGGTTTTCCGTAAGTTTTTGAACTCAAATCGCGATCCAGTTGACTCAAGAAATAGGCACCCTCAACATCAAAAATCTCCTCTTCAGCAATTGCCGTATGGTTTATCATCCATTGAAATTCATTGCGCACGGTTGCCTTGTATTTCAATGTCAAATTCCCCATGCCATACAAATAGTTCAACGCTTCTTGTCCAGCCATGCCCAC
>JALQWO010000126.1 GCA_023258655.1 Bacteroidia bacterium | reverse complement strand
GTCGTTAACAGGGCTTTGAAATGACCCTGTAATGGATCACCCAAAATCATCCCTACGCCTGTGCTTGGATCGATTTCAATCACATCCAAAAAAATCCCCGGTGTTTCATCGTGGTAGGTGGTGCGCCAAGTTTTTCCGCCATCGGATGTCTTGATAACCACGGCACTGTCGGCAATGCTCATCGCCACGGCGGTTTTCGCATCCAGTGCCCAAATGTCCCGAAAGTCTTTGCGGGGATAACCCGATTCGCAAGTGTCGAATTGTAGTTGCTGGTTTGCGTTAAAATGACCTTTCAAGATGCTTCCTCGGGTCCCGCTGATCCAAATATCATTTTGTTTTGTTACCACAAGACCCCGAAAATGGGGTGGTTTGATGCTAGCAGATTGCCCACCCAAAATCAAAGGAGACAACAAGCAAAAGAGGGATAAAATCCAGAGACGAATGGGGGTCGATTTCGGGTAGTGGCGGACGTCGATTCGACGAAAAGAGGGTAAAAGGTTCATGAATGAAAGGTTAAAAGACATTTAACTGCTTGATTATTTGGAAACTATTCATGAGATTCGGTGTAAAATTACAACTGCCTATGGAAGAAACCCTTACAAAAATTTTATTTACATCAGACAGTACCCAACATCAAAAAACACTTGGCGACGCAATGGTTTCGGTAGCTCGCCGGTTCAAAGGAGATTTGCTGTGGTTAGAAACTGCGGCCAATGCTGAACTCACGAACGCCCTTGTGGATGATCTCAAGAAGCGCGCGTACCGAGAATTGACAATCGTAAAGAAATCGGGTGATTTTTGGTCGGTAGCGGCAAAAACATCGAAAGAGTTCAAGGTTGAGATGACGGTGATTGCGGCGGCATCCAAATCTGGCAGTATGCTGGGTGGAGGGATGGCTGGTTGCGTCAGCAAATTTGAAACACCGGTGATTTATCTCAATCCCGAAGCGGGATGGGTTGATCCCAAGAACATTTTGATGCTGCTGGATTCTACTTCGGAATCGAGGCAGAAATTTTATCGCGTATCGAAATTGGCCAAAGCCTTTTTTGCCAAAGTGCATGTTTTCGCCCTTTCAAACAAGAAGGACAATGAAACAGTGCGCTACCTCAATGCGTATTCAACACAGGCGTTCAACTACATGGCCAAACACGGCGTGATGGTGTCTGAGTTGGAAGTGGCTGCAGGGGTGGACATGAAGGAAGCGATTTTCTCTGCGATGTCAACATTGAACGATTGTTGGGTAGCCAGCATGAACGAGACTGATGGGTCGGGATTCATGAAAACCAGTCCCTTCCAACACCTTTGCAACGAGTCGAAAGGTCCTCTTATGGCCTGTGCGGTGCAAGAAGTGGTGGGAATGGGTGGCTCTGGTTATTGAGCTGTTGATGAAATAAAGCAACCAAGGGGAGGCGCCGCAGGCGCCTCCCCTTTTTGTTTGATCACATGGGGTTGCGGTAACAAAATCGTAGCGTCTCCCGTTTCCTTCCAAGAAGAATTAGCCAACCATCCGAATGGCAGCCCGAAGTCATCTCGCGGTTCCTTCATGATTTCGGGGGCACACCAGCAACCTTTTGTTGGTAAATGTTACCCGGAGGAGGAATTCGCCGGCAGCGTCATTCGGAATTCAACGGGGTAAAGAAGTCTGGTCCAATTCCACTTCCTCTTAGGCGATGGGTTACAGTTTGTCTAATTTTTCTGTCTGTGGAATACTTGTGTCGCAGTTTCCGGTGGTTATGGCGAAATTGCAACATTATGACGGTATCGGTTAAGACCATGGCGGATTATATCGCTGCAGGCGAAACGCCCGAAATTTTGTTTTGGGTTGGATGTGCGGGAAGCTACGACGAACGCGCGCAGCGCGTGAGTAGGGCCTTCTCCAATATTTTGGAAAGAGCAGGGGTGAAATTTGCCATTTTGGGTATGGAAGAGGGGTGTACCGGTGATCCCGCCAAGCGAGCAGGCAACGAGTTTTTGTTTCAAATGCAAGCCATGCAGAACATCGAAGTCATGAATGGGTACGGCGTGAAACGCATCGTGACCGCTTGTCCCCACTGTTTCAATACCCTGAAAAACGAATATCCCAATTTGGGTGGCAACTACGAAGTCATTCACCATACCCAACTCATCAATGAACTTCTCTCCGATGGTCGATTGGCCATCGAAGGGGGGGCTTTCAAAGGCCGTAAAATCACCTATCACGATAGCTGTTACCTCGGTCGTGCCAACGGTATCTATGAGGCTCCGCGCATGATCATGGAAAAATTGGATGTGGATTTGGTGGAGATGAAGCGATGCAAAACCAATGGTTTTTGCTGCGGTGCAGGGGGGGCGCAAATGTTCAAAGAGGCAGAAAAAGGCAACCAAGAGGTGAACGTAAATCGCACTGAAGAGGCCCTGGCCACGGGAGCCGAAATCATCGCGGTCAATTGCCCGTTCTGCAACACCATGATGCGCGACGGAACCAAGCACTTCGAAAAAGAAGACCAAGCGTCTGTCTTGGATATCGCAGAAATTGTGAATGATTCACTCAGTCCTTCATGATGTCAATGGAACCCCAACGCGAGCTATTGCCTTCAATGCCTGATGCTTCCAGGGTATGGATCTTTGCGGCACAGCGGTGGTTAACAGTTGAAGAATCAGCTTCTTTGCACAGTGAAATGACGGCTTTCGTATCTGGATGGCAAGCTCACGGGAAGGATTTATTGGCGGGGTTTGACCTATTGTTTGATTGTGTTTTGGTGGTGGCGGTGGATGAAACGAAGGAGCCCCCTTCGGGCTGCAGCATCGACAAAGTGTTTCATTTGCTGAAAATGCAAAACGAAAAATGGCAGTTGGATTTTTTTCAACGAACCTTGATTTGGGCGTGGGTAGGCAAGGAACTTTGTAGATATGATTATCCATCCTTGTTGCAGGCGTTGAAGGTGGGTGAAGTGGTGATGAATACACCCGTTTTAAACACACTTCCGACGACATTGGGAAACTTTAGAAATAAAAAATTTATATCATTGAGCGATAGTTGGGTCGCCAAAAAATTACACAGAGATTTACAAAATACATGAAAGACAAAAGAATACTGATTCTGTTCCTCACCATATTCATCGACCTGTTGGGCTTTGGAATTGTGATCCCCATTTTGCCCAATTTGGCCAAGACATTGGCAACCACATCAGGGATGCCGTTTAATCCGGATGTTGCCGTAGGGGTGGTAGCGGGTTCTTTCTCCATCATTCAGTTTTTATTCGCACCGATTTTCGGGGCATGGTCCGATAGAATTGGTAGAAGACCCATCATTCTCATGAGTGTGTTCGCCAACATCATTGGCTATTACCTCTTTGGTATCAGTGCCAATTTTGGCTTTTTGCTATTTTCAAGGGTGATTTCGGGGTTTGGTAGTGCCAATATCTCAGCAGCGCAAGCCTACATTGCCGACATTACTGCACCGGCTGATCGCGCCAAGCGAATGGGTATCATTGGGGCGGCATTCGGATTGGGTTTTGTGTTTGGTCCGCCCATTGGTGGTTGGTTATACCATCATGGCGGTGAGCATGGCGTTCAGTGGGTCGGCTTTTTTACCGCTGCTTTGTGCGCACTCAATTTTGTTTTGGCCTGGTTCCTTTTGCCAGAGAGTTTGCAAAACAAGGCGGTAGAAAAACGAAAGGTATCTGCCACTTTCAAAGGCTTGGTAACAGTTTGGCGGGTAGATATCATCGGTGAATTGTTCTTAATCAACTTCCTGTATATCGCGGCATTCAGCATGATGCAAGTCAATGCCAGCGTATTGTGGAAGGAAAAATATGGTCTCACCGAATACGGGATTGGAAACATTTTCGGATTCATTGGTATCTGTAGTGCCATCGTGCAGGGTGGACTGATTGGAAAGTTTCAAAAGAAATGGGGCGTTCGGAAAATGTTGCTCATGGGCTGTCCAGTGATTGCCGTCGGTTTGAGTATCATACCCATTGCCAATGATACACAGACCTTTTATGTGGTTCAAACCATTGCCATTTTGTTTTTGGCATTTGGGAATGGCTTGATGATGCCTGCAATCAATTCTTTGGTAAGTTTGAATACCCCAGCGGAGTCGCAAGGACAAATGTTGGGCATGTTACAAAGTTTGGGTTCTTTGGCCCGCGCGGTGGGTCCAATCGTTGCAGGAGGCTTGTATCATTATTACTATGGCTTGCCCTATTTTAGTGGTGGCCTATTGATGATGATGGCGTTGGTGGTGGCGATTTTGCTTTCGAAGCGATTGAAAAACACCGAAGAGGACGCCATCGACAAAGGATAACCTCGGACCTCAGCGGTTCCAATACCAACCATGACTGCACCAAATGTCCATACCCATAGACTGAAAGTGGTTCACTTGAATGCATCGTCTGCGGGTGGTGCATTTGTTGCTGCACAGCGATTAAGCCAAGCCTTGGATCTGTTGCCCAACGTCCATAGCCAACACTGGGTTTTTGAAGGTTCGGAAGGGGATTTTTCCTTGTGGGCCAACAGCTGGTTGAAGAAAAAATGGGCCTTTGGATTGCACGCCTTGGAGAAGTTAGATTTTTTACGATACGAGCGGGAAAAATCGGTGCGCTTCGCATTCAGCCATGGAAAAACCGGGGTAAATGTTTCGGTTTGGAAATCCATTCAAGAAGCCGATGTGATTCATTTGCATTGGGTGAATAAGGGGTTTGTGAGTCTTCATGGACTGAAGGATTTACTTTCCTTAAACAAAAGGGTGGTATGGACCTGTCACGATATGTGGCCATTCACCGGAGGTTGCTACCATCCCCGGGGCTGTGATCATTTTGAAAACCACTGTGGCAACTGTCACTATCTACAATCACCAAACGATACAGATTTGTCGCGCCGCGTCTTCAGCGCCAAAAAAGAAATGTATGTTGAACACGG
>JALQWO010000125.1 GCA_023258655.1 Bacteroidia bacterium | reverse complement strand
AAAAAGGGAGCCCGCTGGGCTCCCTTTTTTTATCGAGAAAATGACGATTATCCTTTCAATACTTGCTCTACCAACGCAGCCGCTTCCGACAAGGTAATGGCACTGTATACTTTCAAACCACTCTCATCAATGATGCGCTTGGCTTCCACCGCATTGGTACCTTGCAAACGCACAATGATTGGGATTTGGACATCACCAATTTTGCGATAAGCTTCAACCACACCGTTGGCCACGCGATCGCAGCGCACAATACCACCAAAGATGTTGATCAAGATGGCTTTTACGTTGGGGTCCGACATGATGATACGGAATCCATTTTCAACCGTTTCCGCGTTGGCAGTACCTCCCACATCCAAGAAGTTGGCAGGCTCACCACCGCTCAACTTGATGATATCCATGGTTGCCATCGCCAAACCGGCTCCGTTCACCATACAGCCCACGTTACCGTCGAGCTTCACATAGTTCAAATTGAATTTACCCGCTTCTACTTCGGTAGGATCCTCCTCAGCCAAATCACGGAGTTCCATGAAATCTTTGTGGCGGTATAGTGCGTTATCGTCCAAATTCACTTTGGCATCTACCGCGATGATGCGATCGTCAGACGTCTTCAACACGGGGTTGATTTCAAACATGGCACTATCAGTTTCGTCGTAAGCACGATACAAGGCAGAGACGAATGTCACCATTTCTTTGAAAGCTTTGCCTTCCAAGCCCAAGTTAAAAGCGATTTTGCGCGCCTGGAAAGACTGCAAACCCACCGCAGGGTTCACCCACTCTTTGTGGATCTTCTCGGGATGCTGCTCTGCAACTTCTTCGATATCCATACCCCCTTCAGTGGTGTAAATGATCACGTTTTGCTTTGTGGCGCGATCAAGCAATACACTCATATAATATTCTTTGGGCTCACTGGCACCGGGATAGAAAACGTCTTGGGCAACCAACACTTTGCTCACCACCTTACCTGCCGCACCTGTCTGAATGGTCACCAAGGTGCCACCCAACAAATTCTTGGCAATTTCCGACGCTTGCTCAGGATTTTTGGCCACTTGAACACCGCGTTGTTCGCTGCCTTGAATTTTTCCTTTACCGCGACCGCCGGCATGGATTTGGGCCTTAACCACACACCAATCAGATTGGAAATGTTCTTTTACTTTTTGGGCTGCTTCCAAGGCTTGCTCGGGCGTTTCTGCTACGAATCCCTCTTGCACGGCTACACCGTATTTCTTCAGGATTTCTTTGGCTTGATACTCGTGGATATTCATGTTGATGCGAGAATGCTAGATTATTGCGACGCGAAAATAACTAACTTTGACCCAATTAAGGGCACAATTTGGCGTTTTCATGATGGTTTTCTGCAAGAATTTACACAAGCACTATGGTCACCTGCACGTTGTCAAGGGTGTTGACCTGGAAATTCAAGCCGGAGAAATCGTTTCCATCGTAGGCGAAAGTGGTGCCGGAAAAAGCACCCTACTACAGTTGCTCGGCACCCTTGACCAAGCAGACGCGGGCGAGATACGCATAAACAACATAGACATTACCCAACTCGGCGGACGCAAATTGGCCCAATTCCGCAACCAACACGTGGGCTTTGTGTTTCAATTCCATCAACTGCTACCAGAATTCACCGCATTGGAAAATGCCATGATGCCCGGATTGATTGCAGGAATGTCGAAACGAAACGCCGAAAAACGCGCCATGGAATTGCTGGATTACCTGGGATTGGCCAGCAGAAAAGACCACAAACCCGGACAGCTATCGGGTGGTGAACAACAACGCATTGCCATTGCCAGGGCTCAATTCAATCAACCCCAAGTCATTTTCGCCGATGAACCTACGGGCAATTTGGACACGGGGAATGCCGATTTGATTCATCAGTATTTCAAACAATTGCAACGCGACTTCAACCAAACACTGGTTATTGTAACGCACAACACAGCATTGGCCGAAATTGCCGATCGCACCCTGCGCATGCAAGATGGCGTTTTGATTGGTTCATAACGAATTCGGGGCCCCAACATTGAGACCCCGAACCAACGAAACTAACCCTATAATCAATGCAGCTTGTTATTCACGCATTTCGTATCGCGATTTGCCATTCCATCCCATGCTCACGCCGAAACGCATGCCATATTTTCCCGGCACCAAATAAAAATTCACAGGCAAATTCAATTTGCCAGATTTGAGTGTTTTACCTGCCGCAAACAAGAACCCTGTGGTGAAAGTAACATTGCCACGACTGTCAGGCCTACTCTCAACCAACGCCGCTTGATCGTATTTCGTGGTCCATGTAGCCCCACCATCCAAGGAATACATATCCATGTACTTACTGAATGAGAATGTAGGACCAAAGGCAAATTCCCAACCGCTCACGTTGTTACGCAAACCGTTCAAAAAGGTTACGCTGGGGATAAATCGACCTTGGTCCAAACCCGTAACGGTGGGGATAAATTCAAACAATGCCTGGAAGTTCCCTTCGTTCAAATATTGCTTTTCAAATTGATAGCCAAACTGAAACATGTAAGGCATGCCATCGTATCCACCATCTTTTGTAGGGGCTTTGATGATGCGGGCCGACTCTCCAGTCAAAACCGTCATACCCATACGGGGTCCATCGCTCTTCAATCGCAGTTGGTAAGGGTTGTTGATGGAGTTGTCGAACTCGGCTTTCTTGGTCAACTTATTCACCAAATCCTGGTCGTTGGCTTTGCCAAACACATCATTCATTGTCACGCGAATCATGGACAGCTCATTGCCCGGTATATTCAAAAACTCTTTTACATAGCTCTTTTCAAAAATCCCCGATTCAACATCCAGCAATCGAATGCTCACATTGACATTATCGCCCAACTGAGAAATGCTGCCGGTAATGATTTTCTGTACTTTCAATCGCTTGCCAAATTCGGCCAAACAGATTTTCGAAAAACAGCCCGTCATTTTCAGGGTGTCGCGCTTGGCGATGTATTCGATGTCGTATTTGTCCATCACCTCAAAATCACCCAACCGCACCAATTCGTTGATAATGTATTGAATGCACTGGCTTTGGTTGGCTGCCGTATACCCTCGGGTATCAAAATCAATGATCGCGATGCTGGGTTTCGGGGCAACTTGGGCTTGGGCAAATGATGCCAAAGCAAACAATCCAAAGACAATTCCTTTGACTAACAATGTTGTTTTTTTCATGAGTTTCATTTTCACAAAGGTCGGCCCAACAAGCTGCGAAACATTACGGATTACCGCAGATGGTGAAAATGATTTTAAGGATTTTAGCACATCGGTTGGTTGCGCGGGCCAATAATTGCATTTTTCGCAAGGAAATCGATGAAAAAAATCGATAGTTGCATTTTTTGCAACAATTTTTTTTTAGCTTTACGGAAAATCGCAACTCGCATGCCCAACACTGTTCAATCAAACTTCATCGAATTATTGAAACGATCGGCCCCCATGCACATCAGCTTGGCGGAGGAACTCAGCGAACTGCTGCAAATCAGCCTAGATTCAGTATACAGGAGGCTGCGTTGCGAAACCGACATCACCCTGTCGGAAACGTTTGCCATTTGCAAGCATTTCAACATCCCATTGGAGGCACTCTCAGAGGTCAATTCCAACATGGTGGCATTCCGCATCAACAAACTCACGGCGGATTCTGAGAGCTTTTACCAATATTTACAAGTGCTTCATGGCGACCTCGCCTGGATGATGAAATACCCCAACCATCGCCTCATTTATGCGGCAGAGGACTTGCCGGTTTTTTATCACTTTTTCTTCCCCAAACTGGCCCAGTTCAAAATGATGTATTGGAACAAAAGCATCCTCAACTCCACAGCGTTGCAAGGACGCAAGGTGGAGGAGATTCAGTTGCCAAGCATTTGGTTGGAGGAGGTCCCCAAATTGCGCGACATGTTCATGAACATTCCCACTACCGAACTCTGGAACGACGACACGTTGAAAAGCACCATACAACAGATCAAGTTTTATTGGGAGGCCGGATTTTTCTCAGAAAAAGAAACGGTCATGCGTGTTTTGGATGACCTAGATGGCATTCTGGCGATGTCAGCCAAACAGGCTGAAAATGGCAAAAAATACAATCCTTTGAAAGACCAATCTAACGATACAGAATATTCTCTATTTGGCTCTGATTTGATGATCGGCAACAACACGGTTTTCTTGACATCAGACACACATCAAGCGAGTTACATCGGACACAATTCTTTCAACTTCATTCGCTCCAACAACCGATATTTCAATGAAATCACAGAGTCTTGGCTGAACAACATGATCTCCAAGAGCACGCCCTTGAGTTTGGTGGCAGAGAAATCCAGGAATCAGTTTTTCAAAGGCATTTACAACAGCATCGACAAATTTAGGCAGCAGGTTATGCAGGACTGAGGGAGTACCCCATTGTACCGCACCCATCACCCGCACCCGCTGCAAACCACGCCCAATGCGCGAACAGGCCCAACAAATACTGCAAAAACACTGGGGTTACGACAACTTCCGTCCCGGCCAATTAGATATTGTTGAGCATCTCATGGAGGGAAGAGACACCCTGGCATTGCTGCCCACGGGTGGCGGTAAAAGCATCTGTTTCCAGGTACCTGCCGTTGCGAAGGAGGGCACTACATTGGTTGTTTCTCCCCTTATCGCGTTGATGAAGGACCAGGTGGAAACGCTCAATCGAAAGGGAATCTCAGCCGCGGCGTTGCACGCGGGGCTCTCCCGGGATGAAATCAACACCACCCTGGAGCATGCGCTTCACGGCAGATACAAACTGCTCTATGTTTCACCGGAGCGATTGGCCACCCAGAATTTCAGGGGGTATTTACCCAACCTACAGGTTTCGATGTTGGTGGTGGATGAGGCTCATTGCATCAGTATGTGGGGACAGGATTTCAGACCGTCTTACCAACGCCTCAGCGAACTGCGAGAGATGCTACCACAGGT
>JALQWO010000124.1 GCA_023258655.1 Bacteroidia bacterium | reverse complement strand
GAACTGACGGAGGCGACCATTCTCACCATGACATTGGAGGGAGATGTTGCAGAACGGAGCAGCAGCAACCCGCTGGATGAAATTCTCTCAGCAAGCAATGGGGAAGCATCACCTTTGGGATTGAACGATATTGTGAATGGCCTGAAAAAAGCGGAAAAAGACATCCAAGTGAAAGGGATTTATTTGGATTGTGGTGGTTATGGTGGTGGCATGGCTACGGCCGAAGAAATTCGTAACGCCATATTACAATTCAGAAAATCGGGCAAGCCCGTGGTGGCCTACAGTGGTTTGTATTCCGAAATGGGCTACTACATTGCCTCTGCCTGCGACAAAATCATTTGCAATCCCCGCGGCATGATGGAAATCGATGGGATTTCTTCCAAGTTTGTGATGTACAAAGGACTTTTCGACAAACTCGGTGTGGACTTCCAAGTTTTTCGCGTGGGGAGATTCAAAAGTGCGGTGGAGCCTTTCACCCAAACCAACATGTCTGAAGAAAACCGAATGCAGGTTACCCAATACATTCGGTCACTGTATGATTACCAGATTGGCAACATAGCGAAAAGTAGAAAACTCAACAAAGACAGCGTTTGGAACATCGCTATGCAAGCCAAAGCCCAAATGCCAAAAGATGCGCTTGCATTGGGAATGGTTGACGCGCTGAACTACGAATCGGATGCGCGAAAAGAAATAGCCAGGGCTTGCAAGATGGACAGTGAAAAGACCAAGTGGTTTGCATTTGCCACCTATGCCAAAGACGTGGACCCCTATCCCTACAGTGAAAATAAAATTGCTGTCATTTATGCCGTTGGAGATATTCTTCCCGGCAAACAAAATCCCGATGAGCAAATTGGCAGTAGCAGCTTTATCAAAACCCTGAAAAAAGCCCAAAACGACCCTGATATCAAGGCGATTGTTATTCGCATCAATTCCCCCGGTGGCAGTGCCTACGCTTCTGATGAAATGGCCCATGAAATCATTGCTTGCAAAAAAGTGAAGCCTGTAATGGTATCGTTTGGGGATGTTTCCGCCAGCGGTGGATATTACATGGGTTGTGTTGGCGACAGCATTTTTGCTTTGCCCAATACCATCACAGGTTCCATTGGTGTATTTGCTTTGCTTCCCAATACACAACAGCTATTTGGCGAAAAACTGGGATTGCATTATGAAACCGTTGAATTGGGCGAATTGTCGGCAGGATGGCGACCAGATCGTGCGTTGAGCGAGAAAGAAAAAGCCATGATGCAGAAAATGATCAATGGTATTTACGATGACTTTCTAACCACCGTGTCCACCGGACGTAAGATGACCAAGGAAAAAGTGGCTTCGTTGGCTGAAGGTCGGGTGTACACCGCCATCGATGCGAAATCACTGGGACTGATTGATGATTTTGGCGGATTAGACAGGGCGATTTTGGCCGCAGCGAGAAAATCCAAAACCAAAGAATACCGCGTTGTGAGCTATCCCGAACAAGCGGATTGGCTGAGCCAATTACTCAACAAAGACGAAATGGCCAAAACACAGTGGACGAATGCGGCGAAATCCAGCGGCTTACCCATTGAAACCATTCAGGAAGCGGAGAAAATACAACACTTGATTGGACCACAGTATCTCCTACCTTGGTCGGTAAAAATGCATTAATCATCGATTCGAAACCCCCGCAGGAAACTTTTAACACAAAAATAGTTTCCATTGTGATCCTTCTCTTGTACCTTTGCGGCACTTTATGGAACTGGTGCACCGTGTACAATCCACTGCCGAGCGTTTATTCCGCAGATTTGGGGTGAAAAGCGTCACCATGGATGACGTGGCCAAAGAGATTTCTATCTCAAAAAAGACCTTGTACAAGTGTTTTCGCGACAAAGAGAGTTTGGTTTTGTCTACCGTTGAATCGCACATGCGCGAAAACGAGGAGGCCATCGAGAAAATCATCACCACCGAGCCCAATGCCATAGAGCAATTTCACTTGATTACCACCTATTTGATGAGCAATCAGCGCAAGATGAGTCCATCGATGCTGTACGACCTCAAAAAATACCATCCTCAGAGCTTTGAATTGCTCGAAAAACATCGCAGCAAAAACATCGTGAGGCACTTATTGTTTAACATAGAGCTTGGTCGGAACGCTGGGTTATATCACCATGATTTCCATCCAGAAATTATCGCAAAGTCGTTTTCTATGTTGTCGTTCCATGTTTTTGAAAGTGCCGAGTTGAACAGTATAAACACATCGCAGGACGACATTCTGATTGAAATCATCAAATACCA
Source organism: Bacteroidia bacterium (assembly GCA_023258655.1). GTDB lineage: Bacteria > Bacteroidota > Bacteroidia > NS11-12g > UBA955 > UBA955. Next base: position 2,790 of record JALQWO010000124.1, on the reverse strand, counting down.
CCTAAGATCTATTAGCACCCCCAAGGGTATTGAGACCATTAATGCCATCAATTGGAAAATCAATCCAAGTTAACATCACAAATGAAACGCATCATATTTTTCGCACTCTTTTTTGGAACGATCGCTGTAGAGGCGCAAGAAACCAAAAAATTCAGCTTTGGTGAGGCAATCACTTTTGCTGAGCAGAACAACACCGCTTACAAAAATGCCCAGTTAGACGTGAGCATTGCCAAGGAAACCGTGAAGCAAACCACTTCTTACGGACTACCCCAAGTAAGTGCGTCCGCCGGTTATCAGCAGTATCTGACCATTCCAGGAAACTGGGTTAACAACTTCACGAAAGTTCCTGGTTCATCGGCACCGGATTACATTTTCATTCGATTCCAGCAAGAGTTTGCGAGCAATGCGAATTTGAGTGTGAGCCAATTGTTGTTTGACGGCACCTATTTCGTGGGCCTGGAAGCCACCAGAGCATTCATGGGAATGAGTGAGTTACTCAAAGCCAAATCTCTCAAAGACCTTCAAATGAATGTTGCCAAAGCTTATGTGACGGCTGTATCAACACAAAAGAACCTCGATGTGATAGAGGCAAATATCAAATTGTTGGAAAAAAGCGCGTTTGAGGTAAAAGAAATGAACAAGGAAGGATTTGTGGAGTCCTTGGACGTGGATCGATTGAACTTTACGTTGAGCAATTTGTATTTGCAGCGTGAAAAATTGCAAAATGCCATCATCATCACAAAAAATGCGTTGAAGATCCAAATGGCGTTGCCCATGAACACAGAATTGGAACTCACAGACAACCTCGAGCAACTGGAAGCCAATTTGAATGTGAGTGGATTGGATGTCAACACGTTCAATGCAAGTCAGCGCATCGAGCACCAGATTTTGGATCAAAGCATCACTTTGGGACAATTGGACAACAAGCGTTACAAAGCCTCTGCCCTTCCCTCTTTGGTTGGTTTTTATCAAGTACAAAGAAGTACCCTGCGCAGCGAATTCAACTTTTTTCAGAGCAATTTGTCCGATAACAACGAGTGGGTTCCCTCTTCCATGTATGGTTTGAACTTACGTGTTCCGATTTTTGCGGGTGGACTTACCCGGTCTAAATTGACTGAGACCAACATCAAAATCGAAAAGGCCAAGAATGACATGGCCAATTTTGATCGCTTTGCCGAGTTTGAATACACAAATGCCAAAAACAGCTATGCTGTGAACATGAAACAAGCTGAAAACCAAAAAGCCAATTTGGCGCTGGCGCAACGCATTTACGACAAAGCCTCATTGAAATACAAAGAAGGTGTTGGCAGTGCTTTGGAAATGATGCAGGCAGAAACTGAACTCCGCTCCGCCACCAACAATTACATGAATGCCATTTACGATTTGGTCATTTCAAAAATAGAATTACAACACGCCACTGGCACCCCCATTAAATAAATCCTCCATGAAACGTTATATAGTATCGATGAGTCTGATCGCAACATTCTTGATGATTGCTTGCGGTGAAAAAACCAACACTCCTGAAGCCAAGAAGGCCAAATTGGAGTCATTGAAGAAAGAAATCGCCAAGTTACAAACCGAAGCGAACAAATTAGAAAAGGAACTCAATGCTGGCGCAGCCGCCGATTTGGGCAAAACCGTGGAAGTTATTACCGTAAAAAAAGACCTTTTTCAGAGTTTTATTTCCATTGAGGGCGTGGCAGATGCCAATGAGAGCACCATTGCAACCCCCAAAGTCCCAGGCACTGTGGTTCGCGTGTTGGTTCAACCTGGCACCCAAGTTTCAGCGGGACAGATATTGGCCCAATTAGACAATACCGCCATTTCACAAGGCAGGAACGAATTGAATCAACAATTGGCCTTCGTAACCACGTTATTTGAAAAGCAAAAGCGCCTGTGGGAAAAAGGTGTTGGTACCGAAGTTCAATATTTGTCGGCCAAGAACCAAAAAGAAGCCTTGGAAAAGAGCATGCGTACTTTGGAAGCGCAAATCGACATGTACAACATCAAAGCGCCTATTTCAGGTACGTTGGAAAGTGCTGATGCAAAAGTAGGTCAAGCCGTTGCTCCAGGTATGCCGTTGTTCCGTGTAGTCAATATGGGCAATATCAAAGTAAAAGCGGATGTGGCTGAATCACACTCCAAGAAAATCAAGGCGGGTGATAAAATCAAAATCTTCTTCCCCGATTTGAATGCTGAAATCTACAGTTACATTTCCTTTGCGGCCAAGTACATCGACCCTTTGAACAGAACCTTCCGCGTGGAAACCAAATTGCCCAAAGTGGACAATTTGAAGCCCAACATGATTGCCAAATTGAAGATCGTAGAGTACGAAAACAAATCCGCCATCAGTGTCAATTCCAATAGCATACAGACCACAGAATCGGGCAGTTTTGTTGTGGTAGCAAAAACGGTTCCTGGCAAAAATGGCAGTAACACCTTTGTGGCCGAGCGCAGACAGGTTGTTTTGGGCAAATCCAGCGAGAGCAAGACCGAGATTTTGAAGGGTTTGAATGAAGGAGATTTGGTAATCACTGCAGGATATCAGGAATTGAACGACGGTCAAGCCATTTCTGGTGAGTGGATGAAAGGCAACTAATCCCTATCCCATGAGCAAAAGCAAATTCAATTTTAAAGAATTCGGTCCCACCAGCTGGAGTATCGACAATAAAACGAGTATGTATATCCTGTCGATATTTATCAGTATCGCGGGTATATTCTCATACAACGCGTTGCCCAAGGAGCAGTTTCCTGACATCGTGATCCCTACGATCATTGTGCAAACGGTTT
>JALQWO010000123.1 GCA_023258655.1 Bacteroidia bacterium | reverse complement strand
TACCTCGAGCAATTCAAATCCTGAATTTACTTGCAGCGGCAATGGTATTGAAATCATCAATCAGTCCTCCATTACCACAACAATAAACAATACCAACATGGGTAGCTGTGGACTGTCTGAAATTTTGACAGCCGAATTCACAGTTTCGAATAAAGGCAAAGGCAACTTGGTTATCAAGTCTGCAAACACAGACAATACAAATAATTTCACCGTCGCGAACAAATTGCCAATGACCATTGCGGCAGATTCAAGCACAACCATCTCAGTGGAGTTTAAATCAAACAAACTTGGAGAATTCACTTCTAAAGTGTTCTTAATGAACAACGATTTAGACGAATCAAATTTCGACTTTACCATTGCGGCTAGTGTAGTTGCACCAAATTTGGAAGTTCGTAGTTTGAATGCAAAGATTTCTGATGGGGACGAGGCTCCAACCGCGACCAAAGGAACAGATTTTGGTCAGAATGCTGTGGGAAAATCAGCTAGCAAGAAATTCACGATTACCAATTCAGGCCCAGGCATCTTGAATGTCAAAGGGATCAACATCAGTGGCTCAACGGTCTTCTCTGTTTCAAGTGGCTCTGGGTTCCCTATTCAGTTGAATAAATCTTCGCAGCTAGAATTTACCATTACGGCATTGAATACTCAACCCACTGTGGAACTTGCGACTGTTTCAATCTTGACAAACGCATCAGACAGTGTATTCAACTTCATCGTTTCCGCGGAGGGCACCGCTCCTTTATTGAATATTTTTGGCAATTCAAACCCGGTTCAAAATGGAAATCTAAACCCAAACAAATTCAATCAAACGCATTTTGGCTTGGTAGGATTGGGGTATTTGAAAACCAACGTATTCCAACTTGAAAACTCAGGCAAAGATCTGTTATTGGTTGATTCTATCACATTATCAGGCACCAACAAGGCGGAGTTTAAGGTGGCCTATCCAGGTAGCAGCAAGTTCTCAATCTTGGGTGGTAAAACTGAAAACCTCATGATTGAGTTCGCTACCGAAACCATGGGATTACGATCTGCCACCGTTACCATTTATTCCAATGCTTACAACAACGGAAAATATGTTTTCGGGATCTCTGCAGAAGGCACCACGCCCAGCGGAACAACAGAACTTCAGGAAGCCGATATCAATGTTTACCCAATCCCTGCCAATGAGATCATTGACATCTCCTCTCCAAATGCAGAAATCACCGCATTGGCGGTCACCAACGTTGCTGGTGCGAACCTATTGACTATTCATCAGAACCAAATATCTGATGGCAATTCAGTTCGCATCCCTACTAATGAATGGCCAAATGGCATTTATCTATTGGAGATACAAGTGAACAATCAATCGATCAATAAGAAAATTATCATTGCTCACTAGAAATTAACTCAGCCTAAATAAGATTAAAAGAGGGTTGGAATAAATTCCAACCCTCTTTTTTTTCTACATTTTTATCGATTTTAGTATTATCCCATCGAAGTGAACCATTCACTGCCTTTTTCCATCGTATTCTTGTTGTGATGAAAACACCATTCAACAAATATCTCTACTTGGGATTTCTTCTGCTAGGAATTTATCAAGCCGCCGCCAATAAAAACTATATGGAAGCCGCCTCACAAATGGGTATCGCACTGGCATTTGACCCGTTTGATACCGATCAGCCTTGGCCCAATCGTCCCACCTGGCAAAAAGCCACGTTGATTGTACACCTGGCCTTGGTTGCCGCACTGTTCGGTCTTTCCTTGGGTCTCAACGATAAATAACCCATGTACATTTCCATCACAGGCCTTAAACCCAAGGGCATCATCAGCTTCTTTCGATTCTGGCGATTGGCCATCCCCTCGTTTGCCCAAGCACAAGCAGCACCGGGTATTCACTTTTCTCAAGTGAAACGCATTCAAGGCTATCAATGTACCCTCACTGCCTGGGAAAGTCGTGATCATATGCTCGCCTTTATGCGGTCGGGCATCCACCTGAAAGCCATGAAATCCTTTCATCAAATCGCCACTGGCAAAACCTACGGGTACGAATCCAATGAAATTCCCTCCTGGACGGTAGCCTTTCAACTGCTGCAAGAAAACGGCAAAAATTATGCGTAAATTGCTCCGTGCCCACGGCTGAACAATTGCAATACCACCCCGGCTTGTTTGATGTCAACGAGCAATTCGCTCTTTTCGATGCTCTTCAAGTAGAAATTCCGTGGACGCAAACACACATTACCCTGTTTGGTAAAACCCATCCAACACCCAGACTCACTGCTTGGCATGGCGACCCCCATTGCATCTACACCTACAGTGGCGTTGTGAATCAACCCCTCCCGTGGACACCCAGTCTTCTTACCATTAAAACACGCATCGAAAGCCTTACCCCAGGCGCCACCTTCAACTGTGTGCTACTCAACTTTTATCGCGATGGGAGCGACAAAATGGGCTGGCATTCTGATGACGAAAAAGAACTCGGACCCAACCCCTGCATCGCCTCGGTGAGTTTTGGATCTACCCGCCGGTTCGATTTCAAACACAAAACCGAAGCCAACAACAAATTTTCCATCCATCTGGAGTCGGGCTCGCTACTGCTGATGCAAGGCGATATGCAACACCATTGGCTGCACCAAATTCCCGCACAAAAACGCATATCCACCCCCAGAATCAACCTCACTTTCAGACACATCCTAGTTCCAGAATAACCAAGGGAATCAACGATTTGTCAATTTCTCGTATTGAAAATGTCTTTTCCATTGAGAATCGTTAATTTTCGCCCATGTTTCAAAAGATTGGACTATTAGCTGTTCGTTTTATGCAATGGATAACCTCCGTTTGGCGAAATGTGGTGGGGACCGTCCTCGGTCTGATTGTGGGCGGAAACGTCAACATGGCCCTTATCAATATCAGCACGGATATCATTCCAGGTCCGGCCGGTGCGGATGTCAAAACCATGGAAGGCCTGCAAAAGAGCATTCATTTGTTTGAACCCAAGCATTTCCTGATGCCGTTTTTGGCCCATGCGCTGGGCACTTTGGTGGCGGCGTTGTTGGCCTCACTCATAGCCAAATCGCATAGAAAACGAGTTGCACTCACAACCGGCGTGGTCTTTTTCGTGGGCGGCGCGATGGCCGTTTCCATGCTTCCAGCCCCCCTTTGGTTCAATATCACCGATTTGGCTTTGGCATACATTCCGATGGCCTTGTTGGGACATTGGATATCGACCAAATTTTTGCCAGAGGCGGTATGACGGTGGATCTTTATTTACAGGCTTTACCCGCAGCTCAGCGCGATGGTTTGCAGCAATTGCGCGAACAAATCAAGGCGTTGGTACCCCAGGCTGAGGAGACCATCAGTTACGGGATGCCGGCGTTCAAACAGCAGGGTATTTTGGTGTATTACGCCGCCTTCACCCACCATATGAGTTTGTTTGTGATGCCCAAAGTATTGGATCAAGTAAGGCCGATGCTGGGCGATCGCAGTACCACCAAAAGCGCCATCCATTTCACTGAAGACAACCCCATTCCCGCGGTTGTAGTGGAGAAGTGCATCGCTTTGCGATTGGCCGAAATCGAAGCCAAATTGATGGCCAAGAAGGCAAAAAAAACCACCCCAAAATAAATTAAATTCCCACTAAAAACAGGATGGCTGGCACATTAAAAATTCGAGAATTCCAACTAAACGGTAACAACCGATGGATCGACATTCAATCGCCAACCGCCCAGGATTTGGAGCAGTTTGCATTGAGTCATCAGATTCATCAGCAGAATTTGAAAGACTGTTTAGAGGCCGACCATCTTCCAAAATTTGAAGACACAGAGTCACTAAAATTTTTAATTACCCGAGTTGTGGTTGGAACTACCCGGGTTGAGCACACAGTTCAAGAGATCAGCAGCAAAGTGGCGATGTTTTTTGACGACAACATTCTCATCACCGTACACAGACTTCCCCATGATTTCATTGAAGATTTGATTTCAAGATACATTGAGCCCCAAAAAATTCAACATCCAAAAGACATTGCCGTCAAATTGGTGAAGGGCAGTCTTAGGAGTTTTGAGCGGTTTCAACTCACCTTGAATGAGCAAATCGACCACATCGAGGATACGATATTTATCAAATCGCGCAAGGCCAACATGTTGCAAGAATTGTATTTTTTGAAACGACAAAGCAACATCGGCCGAAAGCTATTACTCCTCACACGTGAGGTATTAACTGGAATACAAGGGCATCACCGTCCGAGCGCTGATTTGCAAGATGCATTTGACCTCCACAATAAAGTAGAATTGTATTTTGACCAGCTCACCGATGATGTCAACAACCTTCTCACGGTCTATTTGTCGGTATCATCCCAAAAAACCAACGAAGTCATGAAGGTTCTCACCGTATTTTCGGCCTTCTTTTTACCTTTAACGTTTTTGGTTGGGGTTTATGGGATGAATTTCAAATTCATGCCAGAGCTCGACCATCAGTGGGGATACCCCGCCATTTGGGCGGTGATGGTAATCACCGTGATTTTTATCTATGTGTGGTTCCGCAGAAAGCAGTGGTTATAAATTCATGAGAAAAAACATCAACACTGTTTGTATCTACTGTGCTTCAAGCAACCAGATACCCCAGAAGTATTTTGAGGCTGCGAAGCAACTAGCCCAAACACTGGCCGGAGCCGGAATACACATCGTGTATGGAGGCGGAGGCACAGGCCTGATGGGACAGGTGGCCACCACCGCCTTGCAACATGGAGGCCATGTCATTGGCATCATCCCGGCGTTTATGAAAGCCGCCAATTGGGATCACCCCGAAGTGCAACACATGCACGTGGTGGCCGACATGCACGAGCGCAAACGCAAGTTCATTGAACAATCCGATGCCATCATCGCCCTGCCCGGTGGATGCGGCACCTTTGAAGAACTGTTTGAAGCCATCACCCTAAAACAATTGGGCCGACATACCCACCCCATCATCATCGTGAATGTGGATGGCTTTTACGATCCCATCCTACAGATGCTCAACAAAGCCGTAGAAGACAAATTCATGGGCGAACACCACCGCGATTGCTGGAGTGTAATTACCGACCCCACTACTATATTGGAAGCCATTGAAAATGCCCCCGGATGG
>JALQWO010000122.1 GCA_023258655.1 Bacteroidia bacterium | reverse complement strand
CGCACTCCGAAAAAGCCCTCAACTTAGAAGGTAAATCCTTGTTGCATCGCATTGAACGTTCAGAATTTTTAGCGTGGTTGCCTACCCATGCCCACAAGGTTCAATTTGTATTTCACATCGGCGCCCGTACCAAAACCAACGAATTCGATGAGCAGGTCCTGCAGTCGTTGAACGTGGATTATTCCAAGTCCATTTGGGCGGTTTGTGTTGAACACAGCATCCCGTTGATTTATGCGTCGTCGGCAGCAACCTATGGCGACGGTGCCGCGGGATTTTCCGATGATCCGGCGTTGTTGACGCAGCTGAAACCACTCAATCCCTACGGAAGCAGCAAGCATCGTTTCGATTTGTGGGTCATGGAGCAACAGGCTGCTGGTACAGTGCCCCCCTTTTGGGCTGGATTCAAGTTTTTCAATGTGTTCGGACCCAATGAATACCACAAAGACCGCATGGCATCGGTGGTTTTTCATGCATACAATCAAATCAAAGCCACGGGTGCGGTTTCATTGTTCAAGAGCCATCGATCCGATTTTCAAGATGGTTCCCAAGAGCGAGATTTCATCTATGTCAAGGATGTACTTTCGGTATTGACCCATTTCTTTGTTCACCGCAAAAACAGCGGACTTTATAACTTGGGCACCGGTGAATGTCGTACCTTTTTGGACCTCGCCACGGCCGTGTTTGAATCCATGAATCAGCCATTGAATGTGCACTATATCGATATGCCTACCGATATCAGGGATCGATATCAATATCATACCCAAGCCGAAATGCACAGGCTTAAGTTGGCAGGATATGCCATGCCTTTTACACCTTTGGAGGTGGCCGTGGCCGATTATGTGCAAGGCTATTTACAAGATCACCGTTACCTTTAAACATCGCTTCGTGGGATGAAAGGGTTATCTTTGAAGTAAACCGAACCACATGAATCTGTTTCAACGCAATACCTTGTTGATTTTTCTGGGCGCGATTTTGATCGCGGTTTCCCAGGTCTTCATGGTCCGTGAGCAGAATTTGGGGGCGGAAAAAGGCTTGAAGTCGCGGTCAGACGCCATCGAATCGGCCATGATCGACGCGGCATCTGCGGTGCAAAAGGTGGATGACTCTATCAATCGCCAAGAGCAATTGTTGCTGAAAAGTACCCATTTGTCGTGGGATATGTATGCCAAACACGCCCAATCGCTCAAACGCAAGAACATCGATTTTTTTGTTTTTGAGTTCGGTAGCCCCATTTTTTGGTCCACCCAGAATTACCAGATTTCGGCCAATTTTGAAAAGTCGGTGGAACTGCAGCGACAGGGGAATTGGTACGTGGCAGTATATCATGCTCGGCGCGACGGAAAGTCGTTTGCCTATGTGTTGCCATTGATTGAAGCGAAATCCATTTCCTACACCCAGAATCGGGGCTTTCAGGATCCCACGCCGGTTGAGTATTCCATTTCCCGCAACCCCGTAGAGAATTCAACTCCGGTCATTGTGCCAGATGTTGAACTTTTCTATTTGGTGGTTGAGAACTATCAGCATCCCATTTGGTTTGACTTGCTGTTTTTGGCGGGTTGCCTGCTGGTGAGTATTGCGCTGTTTACGTTGTACAAAGTGGAAAAATCGCACATCGTTGTGGTGCTGGGGATTACACTCGCTTGGTTGGGGATTTATTGGCTTTTCGATCAAGGATATACCCTCATGGGCCTAAAAGAAACCTCGGTGTTTGCCGATGATTTGTTTTATGCATATTGGAGCGGTGGGTCTTTGGGACAGTTGATTTTCATCACGGCGTTGGGCTTGTTTTTTGTGAGTAGTTTGGTTCGATGGCTTGAACAGTGGGTAGGCAAGACGCGTTGGGAACTGGGGCCATTCATTGCGGCCAACCTGTTCATGCAAATGAGTTTGTGGGTGTTGGTTTGGTTGCTGAGAAATGGGGTGAATTTGGTGCATGACGGACAGATTAATTTGGATTTTCAGCAATTTCACCGTTTGGGACTATTCTCGTTTTTGGCGGTTATTATTCTGGCGGCCCAATGGGTAGCATTCTACCGGATGTACGGGTTCTCATGGACGGAATTGCACAAGCAGAAACCGTGGATTGTACGGTTGATTTCTGTGGCCCATACCTTGCCGCCTTTGGTATTCGTTTACACCAATTGGGATTTACAAGCCCTTTTCCCTTATTGGTTGGGTTTTGTCTACGCTTGGATGGGGTTTGAGTGGTGGTTGTCGAACCGACAGGATTGGCTCCGTGTGGTTTTGCGCGTTGTGTTGGCGGGGATTGTGGTGAGCAGTTTGTTTGGTGAAGAAAGCGCAATCAAAGAAAAGCGTACCCGCACTCAATTGGCCCAAAATCTCTTGGAAGGTACCGATGCCGAGACAGCCGCGCGTTTGGAGCAAACAGAGAAGCAATTGCTTGTTGACAAAGGCATCGTGGATTATTACACCTGTACGGATGAAACGAAGGCGGAATTTGAAAAGCGTTTGCGTGAGTTGTACTTTGGCCCCTATATCAGCGATTTTGAGGTCAATTTCTTGGATTTTAATGCTTTGGGAAGGTCGTACCGACAAGAAAATTCCTATGACTTTCCTTCGATTCAGCAGTTGTTCAAGAGTGAGGATTGCGTGCCCATTACCGGGAATTTTGTTAAAGTCAACAATTACAAGCTCAAAGGGAGCTTTATTGGTCGGTTTGATGTAAGTAGCGCCGCCGGATATCACGGAGTATACTTTGTGATTTTGTCGCCACGATTGTCTTCAATGGAAGGTCGATTGAGCGACTTGTTTAACCGCAATGTGTTGGAGCCATTGTATTCTGATAACCAATACAGTTTTGCGATATACAACAATAACCGGTTGAACTACTCTTATGGTTCAGAGGACTACCCTTTGGCCAATACTTTCGATACTTTGTCGGGCTTTATAACCCAAGAAGGGGTGAGTCATTATGTGCTGAAGGACAGTGCCAAGAATACGGTGGTGTTATCGCGCAGTGAAGTAGATTTCATTTCGTCGCTCACCGGATTTACGGTTTTGGGATTGGGCGGTATCATGTTGGTGATGCTTTACTATTTCGTGTTGTGGTTGCGACAGCGATTGATTGCCATGGGTGAAATCACGGGACGCAAGGTGAAAATTTTGAAGAATTTGCGCAGCAGGATGCCATTGGGAAGTCAAGGCGAATTGTTCATTTCCAACCGATTACAGCTGTATGTAACCTGGATGGTGTTTGCCACGTTCTTGGTGGTATTGTTTGTGACAGTGAACTATTTTGTGCGGAATTACACCGAGAGTCAGAAGGATGAGCTCAGGCAGAAAACCCATGAAATTGCCTCGAAATTGAGCAGCAAGATCAACATTGATGCGGTGTATGATAAGTATCAAACGGGGTTGGTCTATGATTTGGCGGAGTATTACAATACGGATATCAACTTGTATCGCGCGGATGGTACTTTGTTGGTTTCCACCAATGATCGACTCATTGAGGAAAGTGTGAGGGGCAGACTGATGAATCCGGTGGTTTACCGCAAAATGGATGCTTTGGGATCTTCAACAACACTGGCCAACGAGAACCTAGGCGATTTGGATTATATCTCATCGTACACAGCTTTGTTAAACAAAGACTTACAGGTGAAAGGGTACTTGAACTTGCCGTATTTCTCGAACCGAAGGGATTTGTACCGGGACATTTCTGAGTATGCGGTGACCATTATCAACTTGTTTGCTTTGGTGTTTGCGATCATGATTGTGATTGCGTATTTGGTTGCTCAACGCATTGCTTTGCCCTTGAATTTGATACGGAAGCAGTTGGCCTCTGTGAAAATCGGGGAAAGGAATCAGCCCTTGGAGTGGGATAAAAACGACGAGATAGGTTTGTTGGTGAAAGAGTATAACAAGATGATTGTGGAGTTGGAGAACAGTTTGAATTTGTTGGCGGAGAGCGAGAGACAAGGCGCTTGGCGGGAAATGGCCAAGCAGGTGGCACATGAGATCAAAAATCCGCTTACGCCGATGCGGTTGTCGCTGCAGCACTTACAGTTTTCTTTGCAGCGCGATGATGAGCATTTGAAGGATAAAATCCAGAAGACGAGCGAGTTGTTGATCCGTCAGATAGATTCATTGTCGCAGATGGCCGAAGAATTTAGTTCATTCGCCAAGATGCCGGAGCCAAAATTGCAGGATGTGAATTTGGTGCAGGTAGTGTCTGATGCAGTTTTGTTGTTGGGAAAGGAAAGTGATATGCCCATCGATTGGAAATTTGCCAAAGAGGATGTGCGGGTGATGGCCGATCCATTGCAATTGGGAAGGGTGTTTACAAACATTTTGAAGAACGCCATTCAGTCCATTCCCGAGGGTCGGACTGGCGAGATAGCGGCTGAATTAAAGGTGAGAGGAAAGCAGGTGGTTGTAGAGTTTAGGGACAATGGAAAGGGCATTCCGGAGGCGTTGAGGGACAAGATTTTCTCTCCGAATTTTTCTACGAAAAATTCGGGCATGGGTCTGGGATTGGCGATTTCTCGCAAAATTGTGGAGCAATTGGGCGGGGAAATTAATTACCAAACGAAAGAGGGCGAGGGGACAACCTTCACCATCAAATTGCCGTTGGCTTAGCATTTTTCAAGGCGAGTTTTATTTGGGCCACAAGTTTGGTGAGGCCCGCGCGCTGCATGGGTGAATTTTTTAACTGGGGTTTGATGCGCGCGGGCTCCCGCACGGCTTCTTCCCATTCACGATCCGACCATCCCACCATTTCTCGTGGCTTGAACAAAGGTTCTTGATGTGGGGTGGAAAAGCGGTTCCATGGACATACATCCTGACAAACATCGCATCCATAGGCCCAAGCACCGGTGTTGAATTTGTCGGATGATTCATCCATCACCTCAGTGGGCCATGATTTATTTTCAATGGTTAAATACGAAATGCATCGACGAGAATCAATGACCTGTGGCTGCACGATGGCATCCGTTGGACAAGCATCAATACAGGCGGTACAGGCTCCACAGTGATCCGTTTGGATGTCATCGGGCTGAAGTGCCAGATTGCAAATGATTTCGGCCAAAAAGAAAAAGCTGCCAACCCCTTTGCGCAGCAGCAAACTGTTTTTACCAATCCATCCCAAACCCGCCTTCACTGCCCATTGCCTCTCCATTACCGGGGCGCTGTCTACAAACGCGCGTCCTTCGAATGACGGGTCTATGGTTTT
>JALQWO010000121.1 GCA_023258655.1 Bacteroidia bacterium | reverse complement strand
ACCACTTTGCGTGCCAAATCGGCGGCCCCTTCACCCCCTTTGGCGAAACCTTGGTTTTCCGCATAGTGGGCATTCCGCTCAGCGCACCAACCACTGATTAATTGCAATTCATCTTCTGTATCGAAATGGAATCGGTTGAGGGCTACCACAACGGTCTGACCAAATTGCTGCAAGTTGTTTACATGTCGCTCCAAGTTCAGCAACCCTTTCGTGAGGGCCTCTTTGTTGGGTAATTTGATTTCTTTTTCGGGACATCCGCCATGTAATTTCAGACTCTGTGTAGTGGTAACCAGAACCGTGGCTGCGGGCGTGATTCCCGCTGCTCGACATTTGATGTTGAGGAATTTTTCAGCGCCCAAATCCGAACCGAAACCCGCCTCAGTAACGGCATATTCGCCGTGCTGTAGCGCAGCCCAGGTGGCCATGATGCTGTTGCACCCGTGTGCGATATTGGCAAATGGTCCGCCATGTACGAAAGCGGCGCCACCTTCTAAGGTTTGTACCAAGTTGGGTTTGATGGCGTCTTTCAACAAAATGAGAATGGCGCCGGTGGCACCCAGATCTTTCATGGTGAATGGACTTCCATCGTAGCGATATCCCAAAAGAATGGAGTCGATGCGATTGCGCAAGTCTTCCAAGCTGGTGCTCAAACACAAAATCGCCATGATTTCAGACGCTGGCGTAATGTCAAAGCCCGTTTCAGTCGGGATCCCGTTGGCAGAGCCGCCCATGCCTGAATTGATCATGCGCAAGCTGCGATCATTTACGTCAAGCACCCTGCGCCACAAGATTTTTTTCAATCCGTTGGGTGTTCCTTGGTTGTTGTAGTGATAGTTATCGAGCAGCGCCGCAATGGTATTGTTGGCGGATGTGATCGCATGGAAATCGCCTGTAAAGTGTAGGTTGATGTCTTCCATGGGCAACACTTGCGAGTAACCTCCACCCGCGGCTCCACCTTTCATGCCGAAACAAGGTCCGAGCGATGGCTCACGCAAGGCTACGATGGCCTTTTTGCCGATGTGGTTTAACCCTTGTGCCAGGGCCACCGATGTTGTGGTTTTTCCGCTGCCGCTTTTGTTGGGCGTTGTGGCTGTAACCAAAATGAGCTTTCCTTGTCCGATGCGGTTGGCATCCGGTGTAAAGTCTACCTTGGCTTTGTACTTGCCATATTGTTCGATGTTTTCCGTGTCGATGTTGTTCTCAGTGGCAATCGCCTCGATGCGCTTCAATTTCGCCTGTTGTGCAATCTCAATATCTGTAAGCATAAGAATTTCCAGTGGTAAATATAGGAAACATCTGCACGATGGATGTTGGACTGAGGTTCCTTTTTTAACACATGGCCAATCTTTGGGACATTACATTATGCAATTGTAAACCGGTATTCCTCTTCAAGCCAATAAAATCGAGGCCATATTTCCATTTGTTCAACTTTATGTTCACACAATGTTTTCAAAGTTGCTTTAATAATTTGTTTTCGTAATTCAATGATAATTAGAGAAGAACACGGAGAACACACTGACATATTTTTTTTGCCTCAAATCAATTATGAAAAAACTATTCTTCATTATCAGTGCAACAGCTTGCTCGTTGTTGTCTGCCCAAAACTTGGAAAAGGTAAATTATGTTGGAGCGTTGCACAGGGATGCTGCCAAAGATTGGACAAAAGGATGGACTGAATGGAATCCCAAAAATGCAATTTATGGCAAAGTGACCGACTCAACTACATTGAATGACGCCAGCAGTGTGAAAAAGATCAACACAACGGTTACGTTGAATGCAAGCACCGTGTATTTGTTGAGAAGCATTTTTGTTGTTCAAAGTGGTGGAAAATTGGTTATCCCCGCCGGAACGGTAATTCGCGGTGAGGCCAATCTCACATTGACTCCGAAGAACTATGCAACCATCGTTGTGGAAAGAGGCGGTTCTATTGATATTCAGGGTACCAGCAGCAAACCCGTCGTAATGACATCAAGCAAAGCCGTTGGTTCTCGAGATCGTGGCGATTGGGGTGGCCTGGTGATTTGCGGTAAAGCGGTGAACAACCAAGGAGCAAGTATTCAGTTGGAAGGTTTTAATAACGTTTCAGCAGATAATACTTTGGCATTCCATGGAGGAACTGATGACAAAGACAATTCTGGTAGCATCAAATATGTTCGCATTGAATTTGCCGGTTTGGCATTTGAACCAAACAAAGAAGTTAACTCTTTGACTTTAGGCTCTGTAGGCTCAGGAACAACAGTAGAGGGTGTACAATGTTCCTTTGGTGGTGACGATGCTTTTGAATGGTTTGGTGGTACTGTTAACTGTAAGCGTTTGATTGCCTACAAAACTACAGACGATGATTTTGATACTGATTTCGGATACCGTGGAACCGTGCAGTTTGGTATCGCACAAAAAGACACCAACTACTATGATTTGTCTTGGAATGCTACTTCTGGAGCTTCTACCTCAGAAACTTTTGAGAGCGACAATGATGCCGCTGGTTCAGGTAAATTGCCATTGACGGCTGCTGTGTTTTCTAACATCACTTGTGTGGGTCCAGTTCCTTTGGACAAAACATTTAGCAGCATGACCAGTACTCAACAAGGTGCTTTCCGTCGCGGAGCTCGTATTCGTCGTAACAGCCGTTTGAGCATCGTGAACTCTATTTTTATCGGGTACAGAAACTTTGTGATGTTTGATGGAGATAGTACTTTGACTGCTGCGGGTGTAAAAGCAAGCACCATAAGTGATAATGGTAACTTGTTCCGAAACAATTACATTACAAATACTTCAGCTGCTGCTGCTGCGGGTACCACGAATACCGGCTTGGCTGAGGTTGATTCAAAAAATACTCCTTCTGGTTTGGATGCTTGGTTGAAATTGAGCGGAAATGCCAACATGATTGATAAGGCCAAATACAGCAAAGGGTTGATTTTGGTAGATCCTCAAAATGCTACTGCACCTGATTTCCGTCCTGTTTCTTCAAATACCGATTTGATTGGTAGCAGTGATTACAGCGCTACTTTGTTGTCTAAATTGGGAACTTTCGTAGTATGTGAAAAATTCACCAGCAGTCCTTCTTCTATTACCATCAAAGCGGGTAGCGATGCCTTGTTTACGGCCTCACACCCTGATTTGGATGCTACTTACGCTTGGCAAATGAACAAGGGTGCCGGTTACGTAAATACAACCGATGGTGCGAACTTGATTGGTTCTACCAATGATTCATTGACCGTTAAGTCAGTAACCATGTCTAACAACGGCGAAATGTATCGTTGTTTGTCGACCACACGCTGGTGCAAAGACACCACCGCAGGGGCTAAATTGACTACTTTGTTCAAAGCTTGTACATTGATCACAACCCAGCCAACGAATGCCGCTGTAATGGTGGGTAGTGATGCGAAATTTGGTGTAGTGGTAAACGATACCGCTGCCAAATTTGCTTGGGGAACTGACTTGGATTTGGGTATGCAAAACTTGCCATCAAACGCCAGCAAATACGTTGGTGTTAACACCAAAGATTTGACCGTAAAATCAGCTTCTTTGAGAAACCACAACCAACCGTTCAGGGTTATTGCTTACACGGGCGTTTGTATCGATACGTCAAACATGGTAAAAATGACCATCAAAGATTCTTGTATTGCTTACAAGAGCGTAAAAGTAACGGATACATTGTTGGTGCGTTTCTCAGTAAAGGTAAGCAGCTTGGATAAGGGTCAGTTGATTAAGGTTTATCCTAACCCCGCTCAGAACCAATTGACCATTGATAATGGAAACTATACAGATTTCGCTGGATACACAGTGAATGTGTACAACAGTGTGGGCGCTGTGGTTTATACCCAGGCCATCAACCAACAGGTTTATACAGTTGACTTGAAATCATGGACTTCTGTGGGTGTTTACCGCATGGAGTTGGTAGATAAATCCGGTGCGAAAATCGCCGTGAAAACGATCGTCTTAAACTAAGACAGTTTAATTATTCACTTAAGGGGCGCCGCGAGGCGCCCTTTTTGTTTTGGCCGAGTTTTCTCGCGGTTTATCGAACAAATAAAAAGTGTCAAAATGACACCAACAATTACCTGTTAATTTTGTTAACCCTACTTACATCGCATGACAAACATCGGAATCGACGCAATCGCCTACAGTGTGCCCGCCAATCAATTGCCAATCAAATTGTTGGCAGAAGCTCGTGGAATCGCCCCCGAAAAACTTAGCATCGGATTGGGTCTGCAAGCCATGGCTGTGTGTTCGCCGGACGAAACAGTGGATCGCTTGGCGGCCGATGCTGTGGTGAAGTTAATTCAACAGAATAACATCGACCCAAAGCACATCGGAAAATTGTACCTCGGCACAGAATCGGCCTTGGACGGTGCCAAACCCACCATGACCTACGCATTGAATCATGTGGAGAGGTCGTTGGGACTTGAGGGTAGTTCGGCCTTCAAACATACCGATGTTGTGGATATGACCTTTGCCTGTATTGCAGCGTTTGATGCCATGTTGTTGTGCGCAGATTGGATTCGCAGTGCTCCGGGACAAGGTAGAATGGCCATCATTGTGGGTGCGGATATTGCAAAGTACGATCTGCAGTCGAGCGGAGAATATACCCAAGGCGCCGGTGCGGTCGCAATTTTGCTGAAAGAGGATCCCCGCATTCTCATTTTGGGTGAAACGGTGGGTGTTGGGATGAAAAGTGAAGTGGATTTTTACAAGCCGCTGCGCACGTTTCAAAAGTTGCAAGCGTTGAAAGATGCAGCGGCCTTGTTGGGTGTGGAACTGTCCGACAACCACCTGGCTGAGAAGATTTCAGAGGCAGAGGCAGCGCGGGCACTAAGTATCGCCAAGAATCCAACCCAACTCAACGTGGATGCCGATCAATCTTTGTGGTCGATCCCCGGTGAAGTGCTTAAAATCAGTCGGACGGAACCCGTGTTTGACGGATATTTCTCTAACGAGTGTTATCGCGCGCGGTTGGAGGAAGCCATTGGTCATTACAAAACACAGGTATTGGGTTGGAGTGTGGCTTCATGGACAACTTGGATATTTCATCAACCCTATGCGTATCAGGGTCGTAGGATGGCTGTGCGATTTTGGATGGATGCGATTTTACGCCCTATGATTGAGGCCGGCGATGGGGTAGATTTGGACTCGATGGGACTGGCGGATTTGCGGGGGCTGACTTGGTCTGACATCTGTGAGAATGCCGATTT
>JALQWO010000120.1 GCA_023258655.1 Bacteroidia bacterium | reverse complement strand
TGGTTGATCAGAATATTGCAAAAGGCCTTGGGCAACGAAATGGGTGAGGGGAGGCCAAGCATTGGGACTGTTCCACTGGGTGGACCACCAAACTCGGTTTTGGGACTGTTGGATTGAATATGCCAAGACCGGAAGGCAAGGGTGAACACCATACCTGCCAATAAACAATTCGCTCAGTGATAAGAGCGCTTTGGCATGCTTGCGATTGTGCGGTGCGATGTTGGCGAAATACGGCATGAACTGGGCGGCACTGTTGACGTTGCTGATTTTGCCCAATGCGATGTCATAATCCCAATACCATCCAGTATGTTTGTCGTAGAAGAGGTTGTTAATCAATTCTTTACGTTTCTTTGCTACGGACTTCCAATACTTGACTTTTTGAGGGTTTCGCAAGGATTTGTACCCTTCAAACAGGGTGTTTTCGGTGATGTAAAGTAGGCAGTTGAGGTCGAGGGCGGCCATGTTTTGACATCGCGCATTGAAACGCGGGGTGAAATCCCAGCCACTTTCTGCCTCGGCCAAGAGGTGTCCAAGCAGTTGGATGCCTTTGCCTTGTTTTGAGGCAGGAACACCCGTTTCGGCGGGTAAAAAAGGCTGTCTTGGTTTTCTCTTCGCAGTAAGGAGTCGAAGCCTTCATCCAATCGACCTGAAAGAAATCGTCCAAAACGCAGGAGAAAGGCATTGGAGGCATTGTGTCCGTAATGATTGTAGGCTAGCGCATTTGGGGCTATGGTTTGCTCTCGTTGGCTGAGTCCGAGGGAACGCGCTTGCATCCACCAATCGTGTTCTTTTTCCAGTAGGGGGAGGGCTTGTCGCAACCAGGCGGTATCGCGGGTGGCACGATAAATATCAGCAACCATCGCACCCAACAGCGGTGGCTGACTGCGATTGGTCATGGAATATCGGTTGGCGTTGGGGACAAAGCCCAGTTTTTTAACCAGAAACAAGAGGTTATTGACGTTGTGGATGGCTTGTTGTACGGCGGCCAGTTCATCGGCTGTGGATTCTCCAGTTCGTTGGGGGTGGGTGCCATAGGCTAGCAGGCCCCGGTTGATAAAATAGCTGTCCCAGTAATACATTTCCTGAAACAGTTGATTGCCTTTGAGGGTGGGCGTTGCGTAGGGGAATGGCAGTCCGATGAGGTCCGCAGAATCGTGGTTGAGTGCGCGTAGGCTGTTTCTCCATTGGTGGCTGTAGTAGGTGAGTGGGGTGAATTGCGGTATGGTGGCGTTGATGTGGGTGTCGCTCAAGTATTGGGCGATGCCGCTGCTTGCACCCAGGAATAGGGGTAACAGGGCTGTTTTAATAGCCATAGTTCCGAGGAAGAAAATGCCTTTGGCCCCTTGCATGGGTCAAAAATACGCGGGTTCTACCGCTTTTTCGCGGAGCGATTACAATTGTGCCGCGATGCCATCCCAAAGAGCAATGCGGGCACGCAGGGCTTCTTGTGCGGTGGCTGTGGCTTCGGACCATTTCTGCGCATCATCTCCACAAACATGGCTCAGCAGCAGGGCGGAAAGTCCGGCATGATGATCGCCATCGAGTTCGATGTGTCTTTCCAGGTAGTAAATGAAGGTGTTGAACTGTTGGTCGTTTGCATTGAGTTCTTTGACCATGGCCAAAAACATATCGGGGATGAGGTCTTCACGACCGAATGCAAAGGCAGCCGCCACTTCGTGCAAGCGGTCGCGACCGATGATCTCAAAGGTGCTTGAAACAAATTTTGCGGCAGGACCGGGTGCTTGGGCATGATTCAGCGCTTCGGCTACGGTGTGCGATTGTTGCAAAGCAGCAACCACTTTGTCGATGCTCGCATGAGATGCGCCCGCTTCGTGCATGGCTCGCTTGTACAATTCAAAGTGGCTGATATGGCCGCCCGTTGGATCTTCATCGCTCTCTTCGCCCAAGACGATTTCGTTGATGAAAAAACGCAATTCAGCCGTGCTTTTGGGCACCCAAGGGGCTTGGGTACAGGTGAGGTGGTGTTGGAGATATTTCAGGAGCGACATGAAATCCCAAACGGCATACACATGATGCTCCATGAACAATTGGAGCTTTTGTTGGCTATTGATTTTGCTGTAAAGAGGGTGGTTGGCCAACTGGGTTCTCAGGTCCTGGATGTTGGCTTGAAGATTGGCTAAATGGGTGTTCGTCGCTGCTGGAGATGACATAGTGCAAAGGTAACAAGGCTCGTGCTTCGGGGTTTTTACGACTGTCGAAGTTTTTGTCATTTTTATCTCATTCCGTGTTTACCTTTTTCATCGTTGGCGTATTAAGCCCCGAAAAAAACCAAAAAGCCATGAAAAAAATGCGCATTTCCATTGAGAATCCATGCCACGAAGATTGGCAGGGGATGACCCCAGAAGCCCAAGGGAGATTTTGTTCGGCCTGCGAGAAAACCGTCATCGATTTTAGTCGAATGAGCGATGCAGAAATTCTACAGTACTTTTCTCAACCCAGAACCGAAAAAGTTTGCGGCAGATTTACATCGGAGCAATTATCGCCCAGTGTGGAAGGCACCAAACAGTTTAGCAATCATAGTAACTATGGCCGAAGGGATTTCAATCACAACTTTCAACCCAGCAAACAACTGTTGCATTTTGCCTATTTGCTGGTGGTAGTCTTGGGTGTGGGGTTGTCGTCCTGCGGTGAATCTGCGGTAACAGGACAAGTGCAAGGCAACGCCATCGTGAAAGATTCATCCCATCAAGCATCGCCCGTGGAAGAAAGTTCGGAGAAAATAAAGGCGGAGAGTACAAACATGGAGGAAACAAACCCCGAGAAGATTGAATCCCAAAAAGGAAACTCGAAACAGGGGGTGCAGGTGGTGGAATTGATGGGCGACACCGTTGCTTACATTGAACCCGACGAAACCGAAGAAGTTATAATGGGAAAGCCGGTGGTGCATCAGCCAAAACGACCCCCAAAATGGGATCCTTCACAGTATATGACCGGGCCCTATGAGCATGCCTTAACGCCGGCGAACGCCGTGGATACCTCTCAGGTGGGGAAGCCAAAAGCAGATCCAAGGTCTCAGCCTCCAAAATACATCAAAGGGAAAGTGGCACTTCCTAAAAAGACCAAGCCCGCAGAGCCAATACCGGAGGAAAAAATTCAAGATGTTCGCATCATGGGCGAGTGTGTGGTGCCCTACGAATACGAAAAGCCTCAAGGTTAGGCCGTGGGTTTCTTGGTGCTCTTGGCGGTGGTGGTCGTGTTGCCTTGTATTTGGTTCATGGCCATCATTTCCTTGAGCGTTTTGTTCATGCCATCGGTGGAACCGTCGAGGAAAATTACGTTGCCTTTGCCGTCGGAAGCAAAATTCTTGATCGCTTCCGTCCACATGCTAAACAACAAAAAGGATGAGTCAAGGTCGGCTTCTTTCATCTCGATGGCCGCATCTGACATCCCTTTGGCCACCTCTTTTCGGAACAAGGCGATACCCTCTCCGCGCAGTTGAGCCGCGATTTTTTCAGCTTCCGCAGAAATTTTAATGGCATTACCCTCGGCTTCAGCGGCTTTGGTTTTGGTGATCAACAAGGCCTGACCTTCATTTTCAGCGGCGGCTTTCAAGTTGGATGAGGCAACCACCTGGGCCATGCTTTTGGTGATGACATCGTCGAAGGTGATGTCGTTGAGTTGCAAATCAATGAGGTGATATCCCCACGACTCCAATACTGAGTCGATGCCCTCTTTCACAGATTCTACGATTTCTTTTCTCAATGCGAGGATTTCGGCTTGACGCTTGGTGGCAACAAATCCGCGAATCGAACCCTCAATGGTACGGATCAAGGCCGTCATAAAATCACGGTCGTTTACGAATTTAAAGGCCACGTTTTTCAGCGTTTCCTCGCGATTGTCAAACACAGAATAGAGCAACATCGCTTTGAAATATACATTGGCTTGGTCCTGGGTGATGGCCTGGAAATCCAATTCTATGCTTCGGTTCTGAATGGACACTTTGCGATAGACCACTTCGAGCAAGGGGATGCGGAAGTTTAAGCCAGGGTATAGGATCCTGCGGTATTTGCCAAACATGGTAAGGATGGCCACATTGCCCTGTTGGACCGTCATGATGGAGGAGATTACCACCAATACGGCGAGACCCAAAAAGATGTAATTGATGAACATAGCGTATCAAAGATACACAAGTGTTCCCTTAAAATGTCTTAGCCAAGAATTTTAGGTATTCCATGCGCAATTCGCCGAAGATCTTTTTAAATTGATCCATGCCATCGCGCAATTCGGTATGGTCGTCTGCTTTGCGGTGGTCGGTGGCTACATTGTTGGATTGTGCCATTTCGGCGATGTCCTTTTCGCAGTGGTGAATTTGGGCGTTGAGCTCGTCGATGACTTCTTTGTGGCGAATGAATTGGTTTTGAAAGTGTTCAACTTGGGCCAATACTTCAAGGCCGGTGTTGGCTGAAACTACCTCGGATAGGCGGTTTTGGTACGATTTGATTTCATCCTTTGCCAAGGCCAACTCAGATAAAAATTGATTGTGCTCTGCGTGCAATTCATGCAGGTATTTTTGGGCTACTTTGGTTTCCATAACAATTCAAAATTCTCGTTTCAATGCCCTTGATGAAATGATGTTGCTCAATCTGTTTCATGATTGATGTCAGCCAGCGGCTTTTTGTAGTTGCGATTTTTGCAAAAAATAGTTTGGGCAGTTGCGATTTTTGCAACTCATCTTCGAACCCTCCGCGGTAATTTGCCGAGGTGAAATCCGTTTTATACAGCGTTGTCCTATTCGCTTCGTTTTGTGTATCCCATTTGGCCAAGGGAAATCACATCGCAAAGGGATACATGATTCATGGTGATAGGAATGAAACCGTAGACACTTTTTTACCAAAACCATCATCTGGTCTTACCCAAGAATATTTGATGGCGGTAACCCAATACCGAGACATTGTGGAATTCCCTTATCGCATTTCCGATGAGAAAGTGAAATACCTCCACAATTATTCGGTTATCGTCCACATGAAAAGGTTGAATGGCGATAAATACAGCCAAGATAAATACGATGGACGTCTCATAGCGATATGTGATTCTGGGATTTTTCTTTATAAGCACAGAAAACACAAGGTGAGATACTATCCGTATCGCGTGATATGGGTTCTCTCTAAAGGACTGACAAATTCAAAGGTTGTTTGGAATTTTGCCCTGGGAGGCGCTGCCGTTGGAACAGTGGTAGGTCCGTTGTTGGCGTTGGATGTT